>SXHP01000222.1 GCA_005773165.1 Sphingomonadales bacterium
ACGGTTGATGTTGCAATCGGGACACAGGCTGTTTGTGTGTAGAACGTAGCTGCAAAGCACGCATCTGAGTTAACACACGCAATGCGATTGGTCTCGTCGCTTGTCAGAACATCGACACAAACAAAGTGCACAGGGTCACAGTTACAGCCGCGGCGCGGCGGGCTTCCGCATTGAAGGCGGGCGGATCGCAGGGCCGGTCGCCGAGTTTACGATCGCGGGCAATCTGAAGGACATGTTCCGCGCGCTCACTCCCGCCAACGACCTCGAGTTCCGCTATGGCGTCAACGTGCCGACGCTCCGCGTCGACGGCATGACCGTTGCCGGCGGCTGACCTCGCGGCGGCGGTTTGCGGGATCGCGCACGAGGCGGGGCGGCATGCGCTCGACCGCTGGCGCACCGATTTCCGCCGTTGGGAAAAGGGGCCTGGCGACCCGGTGTGCGAGATCGACCTGGCGGTCGACGCCATGCTCCGCGAGCGGCTCTCCGCTTTGCTCCCAGATGCCGGCTGGCTGTCGGAGGAGACCGCCGACGATCCGGCGCGGCTCGGGCGCAGCCAAGTTTGGGTGGTCGACCCGATCGACGGCACCCGCGACTATCTCCGCGGCCGCCCGGGCTGGTGCGTGTCGGTAGCGCTGGTCGAGCGCGGCGTGCCGGTGATCGGCGTGCTCGATGCGCCTGCGCGCGCGGAAAGCTGGCTCGCGTCGGCGGGCGGCGGCGCATGGCGCAACGGCGTCGCGCTCAGTGCCTCGGCGCGGGACACGCTCGGCGGCGCGCGCATGCCGATCGACACGCTGCCGAAAGCCGACCGCGACCTCGTCGCGGTCGCCAAGCCCAATTCGATCGCGCTCCGCATCGCGATGGTCGCCGCCGATGAGGCGGACCTGGTCGCTACCCAGCGCTGGGGCAACGAATGGGACATCGCCGCCGCCGCCCTCCTCGCGCGAGAAGCGGGCGCGGAGGTCACCGACGCGCTCGGCGCGCCGCTAACCTTCAACAAGCGCGAGCCGCAGGCGTTCGGCGTGCTGGCGGCTGCGCGAGGCATGCACGCGGCGGCTGCGGAGCGCTTTGCGGGACGGCCGCGCGCGGCTGGATAAACCCGATCTTGTCGGATGAGGCGACACATGCTACCTATTGTGCGGCTTCATTGATCGTCAAATCAATGTCATCTACCTGAGCCCGCCATGCTGTGAACATGGCGGGCTCAAACGTGTTGGGGCGGGAGCCCTGTAAGACCCCCGCCCCGCCGGGTCAGTTTTTCTTCTGACTCAGCTTCACAATTGCGATCACCAGCCCGAAAGCCAAGATCGTCAATTGCACGGCTTCAAAAGGTGTCAAATCAACATCACCTCCTTTGGACCACGCGATTGACGCGGGGGCTGTGAACACCCCGCGTCGTGATCCGAGGGAAGAGTACGGATGTCGCTATCGAGACGCGACTGGAAATCGCCGGCTCACGCCTCGTCCCGGTACTTCATCTCCAGAAACCGCCCCCGCGTCTGCAGCGCGTCCAGATCGGTCTGCGCCAGCCGCGCGGTCATGTCGCCGATCTCCTGCTCGATCAGCTTCAACCCATCGACCAGCTCCGCGTCGGGCGTCTTGCCGTTGCGCGGGGTCGTGCGCAGCGTCGGCGGCACGCGCTCATAATCGGTCACGAACGCGGGCAGCTGCTCGCCGATCAGGCGACGGACCTCATAGGCGTGCTCGTTGCCCTCATCCAGCTTGGCGAGCTGCGGGGTCAGCGCCTCCAGACGGAGGCCGATGCGGTCGACCATCGTGCGCGCGGGCGCGGGGAGGGCGGGGCGCTGCGCCTCCAGCCAACGCTCGGTGCGCGCAGGCAGCGCCTTGATGTCGACCTCGCGCAGCTTGGGCAGGGTCGGCGCCTTGGCGACGGGGGCAAGCGCGATCGCCAGAGTCACAGCGACCATCATCAGCAGCACCGCGAGCGCCCCGAAGATGCCGAGCGGAAACAGCGTCGCGCCGACCACCGCCGCGACGATGAGCAGCACCGCGTTCGCTGCCGCGATCATTGCGACGCGCTTGCCGACCGTCACCGCGCCGCGCTTGATCCGCCGCGAATGGCCGCGCAGCGCGCCGCGCGCGGTGTCGCCGTAATCGGCGGAGATCCGCGCCATCGCCGCGCGCGCGCGCTCGATCTGGGCGTCTACTTCAGTGGACATGGGGGCTCACAACGACTCCAGCTTGAACTGCGCGCCCTGGCCGGTCAGCGCCGCAGACCCCTGCGCCTGACCCTCGGCGCGCGCGATATAGCCGCGCGACTTCTCGACCTCGTTCGACAGCGTGTTGACCGTGGTCTTCATCGAATCGAGCGCCTTCAGCTTGAACGTGTCGATCGCGTCCATTGTATCGTACACATTCTGGAACGCGCGCTGCAGCACCTCGACCGGGATGGTCGCCGACGCTGCCTGCTCGTGGATGCGCGCGGTGTTGTCCTTCAGCAGCTTGCCGGTCGAATCGATGATCCCCGCGGTCGTCGTGTTGAGCTGAGTGATCTGTTCGAGGACGAGCTTCTGATTGGTAAGCGCCTGCGCCACCGTTACCGCGGTGCGCAGCGCCGATACGGTCGTCGTCGACGCGCGGTCGACGCCCTTGACCAGCTCGACGTTGTTCTTCTTGACCAGATCGAGCGCGAGATAGCCCTGCACCGTCACCGCCATCTGGGTCAGCAGGTCCTGAGTCCGCTGGCGGGTGTAGAACAGGGCGGTCTCGCGGATCGCCTTGGCCTTGGCCGGGTCGGTATGGTCGAGCTCGTTCGCTTTGTCCTCCAGCTTGGCGTCCATCGTCTTGGACAGGTGGATCATCTGCTCCAGCCGCCCCATCGCCGCCCACAGGTTCGCGCGCTCGGTATCGACCGCGGCGTTGTCCATCAGCAGCTCGTCCTTGCCGCTCGCAAGGCTCTTCAGGATCGAGCTGATGTGGGTCTGCGAGGATTTGTAGCTGTCGAAATAGTCGCGCATCTTGGAGCCGAACGGGATGATCCCGAACAGCTTCTTGGGCGCGGACAGATTGCCGCGGCGGCCGGGATCCAGGTCCTCGATGACGCGGCGGAGCTGCGCCAGGTCCGCGCCGACGCCGGTGTCCTTGTCCATCGCGCGGATCGGGCGGTCGAGGAACCGGTTGGACTGCCCCGCGGCTTCG
This sequence comes from Sphingomonadales bacterium, assembly GCA_005773165.1. Lineage (GTDB taxonomy): Bacteria > Pseudomonadota > Alphaproteobacteria > Sphingomonadales > Sphingomonadaceae > Sphingomonas. Next base: position 3,157 of record SXHP01000222.1, read on the forward strand.
CGGATCTCCTTCGCCCCCATCGCGGTGATCGCGTCGACCCGCTTGCCGAACTCGGGGCTGTTCACGTCCTGCGCGACGAGCTCGCCGATGAACGTATCAACCCGCTCCTCCAGCTGCGACTTCTTCGCCTCGTCCACCGGCACCAGACCCGCGGCCTTCTCCGCCTGCACCACCGGCACCGGATCGGGCGGGGTGAGGGTCAGCGCGGGCGCGTCCCCGGAGAGACTGGGGGCGGTCATCGTGTCGGTGCTCGTCGCCATGTCTTCGCTTGCCTCTCGTTGCGCCTGCCAAGATGACGGGCTTGTCGGCATCCTTCAAGTGTGTCACCGCAATAATACGCTTGCGCCGACGGCTCAAGTCGACCCCCTTCCCGCGCCGCACCATTTCGGCTATGCGCGCGCCCAACCTCCTTCTCTCAGACAATCGGAACTTACATGAGCCTCCGCAACGTGGCCATCATCGCGCACGTCGATCACGGCAAGACGACC
>SXHP01000223.1 GCA_005773165.1 Sphingomonadales bacterium
GCGGGCATCCCCAAGCTGCCGCTCAACCTGACCCTGCTCAAGAGCTGCGACGTGTGCGGCGTGTTCTGGGGCGCCTTCGCCGCGCGCGACCCGCAAGCGAACCAGCGCAACATTGACCGGCTGTTCGAACTCTGGGCCGAGGGCAAGATCGCCCCGCGCGTCACCGACACCTTCCCGCTGGAGCGCGGCGGCGACGCGATCGCCAAGATGGCGGCGCGGGCTGCGATCGGCAAGCTGGTGGTCGAACCCTGACCGTTGCGCGGGCGGCCCCCGCACAGGTATTCGGCCGGCGAAGGATGACACCATGCCAGCGAGTCGACAGCTCAGCATCACCTTGCCCGACGACGTCGCCGACGCCGTCCGCGCGCGCGTCGTCTCCGGAGATTACGTCGACGACAGCGACGTCGTGCTGGAGGGTCTGCGCGCGCTGGCGGAGCGCGAACAAGGCGTGGAGGAGTGGCTCCGAGGGCCGGTGGCCGAGGCATATGACGCCTGGGAGCGCGGGACGTTGGAGACCGTGACGCTTGCCGAACTGCGTCGGGAGTTTGCTGCCGATTCGGAGCGCTGAGTCGGTTGGCGACCGTTGAATTCAACATTGAGGCGCGCCGGGATCTACGCGCGTATCGAGCCTGGCTGAGAAAGGAAGCGGGCCGCCGGATCGCCGACCGTTGGATCGAAGCCCTTCTCGATTGGGTCGAGAAGCTGCGCGACTTCCCCGATCTCGGCACGCCGCGTCCGGATCTGCGCGCCGCGCTCCGAACGCGCGTCTTCCGTCGTTCGGTGACCATCGCTTATGTCTCCGTTGACGGGCGCGTCACGGTTCTACGCGTGCTCGCCCGCGGACGTGATCTTACCGCCGAGCTGTTCTCGGCCGACCGCTGAGCGCGTTGCGCGCTACGCCTTCCCGTCCTATCTCTCGAACACGCACACCGGGGAGCCGCGCATGACCACCTTCGACGATCGCCGGCAGGGCTTCGAGGCGAAGTTCGTCCGCGATGCGGAGATGGGGTTCCGCATCGCGGCTCGCCGCAACCGGCTTCTCGGGCAATGGGCCGCGCTGCAGATGAAGCTGACCCCCGAAGAGACCGACGCCTACGCCAAGTCGGTCGTTCAGGCCGATTTCGAGGAAGCGGGCGACGAGGACGTCGTGCGCAAGCTGGTCGGCGACATGAACGCGGCCGGCGTCGACATCGACGAGGGCGCCGTCCGCCGCGCGCTCGACGAACAGACGGTCGAGGCGCGCCGCCAACTGATGGGGATGAGCTGACGTGCCGATGGCCGCCGACGACATCGCGGACCTGATCCGCGCCGCCATCCCCGATGCGGAGGTCGAGATCACCGATCTGGCCGGGGACGGCGATCATTATGCCGCGCGAGTCACCGCCGCGAGCTTCGCCGGCATGCCGCGAATCAAGCAGCAGCGCGCGGTCTATGCCGCGCTCGGGCATCGCATGGGCGGCGAACTCCACGCGCTCCAACTCACCACCGCCGTTCCCAAGGATTGAAAACATGACTCCAGAGACTTCCGGCGACAGCCACGCCCGCATCGACGCGCTGGTCAAGGAGAAGCCCGTCCTTCTGTTCATGAAGGGCACGCCGCTGGTCCCGCAATGCGGCTTCTCCAGCCGCGCGGTCGCGATCCTCAACCATCTGGGCGCGGAGTTCGACTCGGTCGACGTGCTCCAGGATCAGGGCATCCGCCAGGGGATCAAGGCCTATTCGGATTGGCCGACGATCCCGCAGCTCTATGTCGGCGGCGAATTCGTCGGCGGATCGGACATCATGATGGAGATGTACGAGAGCGGCGAACTGGCCGAGCTGCTCGGCGGGGAAAAGGCCGACGCCTGAACCGGGGCGGGGCGGCCGGTTTCCCGAGCCGCCCCCTGAAGCGTCGCCGACGCTCGGTACCCGGACAGCCTTGCAGCCCGCGTGCCAGCGTCCGGCCCGCCAGCTTCTGTGCGGGGCACGGTGGTTAACGCCGCATATCGGCCGCTCCAGAGTGTAAGAGTCTCCGACGTCCAACCCTATTGACTACAGATGTAATCGGTACGATTACACATGTAGTCAGTGGAGTCGGACATGGAACGGATCAGCGAAGCCGAGCACGCCGTCATGGAGGTGCTCTGGGATGAGGCCCCGCTCACCGCGCAGGACGTGGCGGAGCGCGTCGATCCGGCGCGCGGCTGGAGCGCCGCCACCGTCAAGACGCTGCTCGGGCGCCTTCTCGCCAAACGGACGATCGCGCACGAGGCGGACGGCCGCCGCTACTTGTACCGGCCGCTCACCGCCCGGTCGGATTATGTCGCGGGCGAATCGCGGCGGCTGATCGACCGGCTGTTCGGCGGCCGGCTGACCCCGCTGGTCGCGCATCTCGCCGAGCGCGACGAGCTCTCCGACGCCGATATCGAAGAGATCGAAGCGCTGCTCAAGGCGCTGAAGTCGTGACCGCCTGGGCGATCGAGGCGCTGTTCGCGTCGGCGGTGCTGCTCGCGCTGGTTCTGGCGGTGCGCGGGCCCGTGCGCCGCGCGTTCGGCCCCGCCGCCGCTTATGCGCTCTGGGCGCTGCCCGCCCTGCGCCTGCTGCTGCCGCCGCTGCCCGGCGGGTGGATGCGCGAGACCGCCGCGCCGCTCGCCGCCCCCCTGGCGGTCGCGAGCGAGC
>SXHP01000224.1 GCA_005773165.1 Sphingomonadales bacterium
GAACCTGCAAAAGCCCGACGGCTCGTGGCTGAACGACAACGCCCGCTGGTGGGAAAAAGAAACCCCGCTGACCACCAGCTACTCGCTCATCGCGCTGGAGCTTAGAGCCCGCGCGCGATGTGGATGTAGACGACCAGCAGGAACATCGACGCGCCGTTGGCGTGGGCGTAGCGCAGGAACCAGCCCGCGTTGACGTCGCGCATGATGCTTTCGACCGAGCCGAACGCGATTCCCGCATTGGCCGCGTAATGCATCGCCAGCACGATGCCGGTGACGATCTGCAACGTCAGGGCGAGGCCCGCGAGCACGCCGAAGTTCCAGAAGTAATTGAGGTTGCGCGGCACCGGATAGCCCGCGCCGACCGCGTTGTAGACGAGGCGCGGCAACGGCAGCTTCTCATCGAGCCAGCGCATCAGCGGCTGCTTCGGCTCGTAGTGCTTGGCCCAGGGAAAGCTCATAGGTGCCTCAGCCGACCGTGACGGTCGTGTCGGAGTTGAAGGTGTAGTCGGGGACGACCAGGTTCGTGGGCGCAGGGCCCGACCGGATGCGTCCCGCGGTGTCATAGGCCGAACCGTGGCACGGGCAGAAATAGCCGCCGAACGGCCCCTTGTTCTCGCCCTCGCCCGCGCCCAGCGGCACGCAGCCGAGATGGGTGCAGACCCCCAGCGTGATCAGCCAGTTCTTCTTGCCGGGCTTGGTCCGCTCCTCCAGGCTCTGCGCGTCGCGAAGCGAGTTGACCGCGACCGCGTCCGCGGCCGCGATCTCGGCCGGCGTCAGGTTGCGGACGAACAGGGGCTGCTTGCGGAACGACGTCTTCACCGCCTGGCCCGGCGCGATCTTGGACACGTCGATCTCGGTGGTCGACTGCGCCAGCACGTCGGCGGACGGGTTCATCTGATTGACCAGCGGCAGGACGATCGCGACCGCGCCGACGCCCGCGAAGGCGACCGCGGCGATGTTGATGAAGTCGCGGCGACGGGGATCGTGGACCTCCTCGTGGAACGGTTCCGGCGATTCACCGGGAGGAACCATGTCTGCGTCAGTCGCCATTCACCTGAACCCGTCACCATTGGGGACCCGAGAAGCCGACGCCCGCGCATGTGCGCGCCACGCCCGCCGTCAACGCCTTTCGTCCCCACGAAAGGCTGCGGCCTGATAGACGTGGGGACGCGGCTTTGCCAACAGCATTTTGCCTAGCAGCCCGCAACGCGCCCCCGGAGAGCCGCCATCCGTATCGCCTTGTTCGAACCCGATATCGCGGGCAACGTCGGCACGATCCTGCGCACCGCGGCGTGCTTCGGGGCGGGGGTCGACATGATCGAGCCCGCCGGCTTTCCGTGGAGCGCGCGGGCGCTGGCGCGGGCGGGGATGGACTATGCCGCCGCGGTGGAGGTGCGGCGGCACGCCGACTGGGACGCATTCCGTAGCGTGACGGGCGGGCGCCTGGTGCTGCTGACGACGTCGGGAGCGGTGGACCTGCCCGATGCGCGCTTCGCCGCGGACGACGTGCTGGTCGTCGGGTCGGAGGGCGCGGGCGTGCCGCGCTACGTCCACGACGCCGCGGAGCTCCGGGTGCGAATTCCGATGCGGCAGGGTTTCCGGTCGCTCAACGTCGCAGTCGCGGCGGGAATCGTGCTGGCGGAGGCGCTGCGCCAGACGGGTTGGGACAAAGTGACCGGTTGACCGCCCGGTTCGCGGCGGTGATGGGACGGCGATGCAGCCGCTAGACGATCAGCAATCCGCAGCCCGCACCTGGTTCGAAGGCTTGAGAGACCGCATCTGCGCGGCGTTCGAGGCGATCGAGCGCGAGGCCGGCTCCGACGCCCGGTTCGACTATCTCGCTTGGGACCGCGAAGACCCCTCCGGCGAGCCCGGCGGCGGCGGCGTCCGGGGCGTGATGAAGGGGCGCGTGTTCGAAAAGGTCGGGGTCAACGTCTCGACCGTCGGCGGCACGTTCGAGGGGGATTTCGCCAGATCGATCCATGGCGCGGGCGAGGACCCGCGGTTCTTCGCGACCGGAATCTCGCTGGTCGCGCACATGGCCAACCCGCACGTTCCCGCCGTGCACATGAACTGCCGGTTCCTCAACACCACCCGCCGCTGGTTCGGCGGCGGCGCGGACCTCAACCCGCCGCTCCCGGTCGCCGAGGACACCGCCGAGTTCCACCAGGTCCTCCGGGCCGCATGCGACCGGCACGATCCGACCTATTATCCGCGCTTCAAGCAATGGGCGGACGATTACTTCTATATCCCGCACCGCCAGGTCCATCGCGGCGTCGGCGGCATCTTCTTCGACCATCTGGAAGCCGACTTCGACCGCGATTTCGCGTTCACCCGCGACGTGGGGGAGGCGTTCCTGGAGGTTTTCCCACGCATCGTGCGGCGGCGGATGCACGACCCGTTCGACGCGGCGGACGTCGCGGTCATGCGGGCGTGGCGCGGACGCTACGCCGAGTTCAACCTGGTCTATGACCGGGGAACGCTGTTCGGGCTCAAGACGGGCGGGAACGTCGATGCGATCCTGATGAGCCTGCCCCCGGTCGCCACATGGGACTGACATGGGGGGACTGACATGGGGGGACTGACGCCGGTCGCGCCGGACGAGATCGCGACGATCGTCACCGCGCTGGAGATGACCGAACGGCCGCCGCTGCGGCCCCTGCCCGCCTCGCCGCTCAGGCTGGTTCGGTGGGATGCGCCCGCGCCCGACCGCTATCGCGCGCTGTTCCGGCGGGTCGGGGCGCCGTGGCTGTGGTTTTCGCGGCTCCTGCTCGACGACGCCGCTCTCGGCGCGATCACCGGCGATCCCGCGGTGCACGTCCATGCGGTGATCGACCGCGCGGGCATCGAGGTCGGCATGGTCGAGCTCGATGCGCGAACGCCCGGCGTCTGCGCCATCGCCTATTTCGGGCTGGTGCCCGAACTCGCGGGGCGCGGGCACGGGCGCTGGCTGATGGCGGAGACGCTGGCGCGCGCGTGGAGCAAGGGGGTGACGCGGGTCACCGTCGCCACCTGCACGCTTGATCATCCGGCGGCGCTCGGCTTCTACCGCGCGCAAGGGTTCCGCCCGGTGTCGCGGACGATCGAGACCTTCGCCGATCCGCGCGCCTCCGGGCTGCTGCCGGAGGAAAGCGCGCCGCATGCGCCCTATCTCGCGAGCCGCCGGTAGAGCACGACCTGCACCAGCGCCAGCGCGAGCGCCGCCGCCCAGACCGCGCCCGCCGCCAGCGCATCGACCAGCGCGAGCGCGATCGGATTGGCCGCCCCCGCCGCCCGCAAGCCGCGGTCGATCGAGACGAAGATCGCGCCGAGCGCCTGCCCGCCGATCATGATCGCGCCGACGAGCAGCGCGATCCCCAGGCCCCGGCCCCGGGTCAGCGCCCAACTGCGCGCAATGGCCGCGACCGCGCCCGTGCCGGTCTCGCCTAGGATCACCGGCCCCGCGAGCGCGGTCCGCGCGAGGGCGTAGACGATCAGGGGAAACACCACGAGCGGCGCCAGCGGGATCGGCAGCGCGATCATCGCCGCCGCGCCGCACGGCAGCGCGACCAGGATGCTTGCGAGCAGCGCGCGGGGAAACAGCCGCAACGCCCGCGCGATCGCGGCCCCCGCGGCGGGAACCGGCGGCGCGTAGAGAGACACCGACGCCAGCGCGCCGAACTGCGCGATCACGGTGGCGAGCACATACCACCCGCCATAGCGCGCCAGCCACGGCTCCAGCGCCTGTCCCCACGCCTCCATCGAGGCACCCGCCGCGGTCTGCGGCATGGCCGGGATCAGCAGCAGCACCGCATATTGCGGCAGAAAGACGAACAGTCCCGACACCGGCAGCAGGATGGCGCGATCCCGCCGCCACAGCGTTCCCGCTTGGCCGAGGACGCCGGCGAGGTCGCGGGTCATTCGAAAACCGTCGCCACCCCTCGCTGCGCCACCGCGACATAGAGCTGCGCGGTGAAGACGGCGGCGATCACCGAAAAGATCGTGGTGACCACGCCCGCGACGACGGCGGCGAGGAAGGTGGTGGTCCGCGCGTCGTCGAGCAGCAGCCCGAACACCGCGCCGGTGATGAACTGCGCCGCGCTCGCCGCCACGGCGAGGACGATGACGTACAGGATCAACACGCCGATGATCCGCCACGTCAGCCCGCGGGTGAGCTCGAACGAACGCCGGAACGCGCCCAGCCCGCGCCGCTCGTTCAGCACGACCACGTTGACCAGCATGATCCGGGCGATGATGAACAGCCCGAAAGCGAACAGGAACAGCGCGTACAGGCCGATGAACGCGGCCGTGCCGCCGCCGATGTCGGGCATCGCGCCCGTGGTCGTCATGGTGGAGAAGTCCGCGCCCGACAGCCCGATCGCGACGGCGACCGGCAGGACGAAGAGCATCGCGACCAGGATCGCGACGATCGTCACCCCGATCGCGGGCAGCAGCCGCGCGCTCGCCTGGGCATAGGCGTCGCTGCGCGTGGTGGTCGGATCGTTGGACATCGCGAGCAGCGCTAGTTGCCCCCACAAGGCGATGATCGCGACGACGATCGACACCAGCCCGCCGACCGCCACGAACGCGGTCGAGCCCGGGGTCAGGAACGCCGTCACCCCGTCCCGCACCACGCCGGGCATGAAGAGGGTCAGCGCCGCAATGCTGGCGAGCAGCCCCGCGCGCCCGCGCAGCACCTCGGTCGTTCGATCCCAGACGTTGCTCATCGTGACCATGAATGTCCGCCCCTTGCCCCGGTTCAGCGCACCCCTAACCCACGCCGCGGCGGCTTGCCAGCGCGACGGCGTTGGTAAAGGACAGGCGGATGATGCTGGACGACATCGAATGGCGGCGGACCCCCGCGCCGGTCCCCTACCCCCAGGCGCTCGCGGAGATGGAGGCGCGGGCGGCGGCGGTGCTCGCGGGCGACGCGCCGGAGCTGATCTGGCTGCTCGAACACCCCCCCCTCTACACCGCGGGCACCAGCGCGGACCCGCGCGAGCTGATCGACCCGCGCTTCCCGGTCTACCCCACCGGGCGCGGCGGACGTTATACCTATCACGGCCCGGGGCAGCGGGTCGGCTATCTCGTGCTCGACCTCCGGGAGCGCGGCCGGGACGTCCGCTGCTATGTCCACGCGCTCGAAGGCTGGGTGATCACGGCGCTCGGCCGATTGGGGATCGAAGCGTTCCGCGCGGAGGGGCGCATCGGCATCTGGACGCTCGACAGGGGCCGAGAGGCGAAGATCGGCGCGATCGGGGTGCGGGTGCGGCGGTGGGTGACGCTCCACGGCTTTGCGGTCAACGTCTCGCCCGATCTGTCGCATTTCAGCGGGATTGTGCCGTGCGGCCTCGCCGACCATCCGGTGACCAGCATCCAGCGGCTGCGGGGAACGGCGGATCTGGCGGCGCTGGACGCAGCGCTGGAGGCGACGGTTCCGGCCTTCCTGCAAACTCTTTGTTGTGCCCCGTAAAACGAGGCTTGAGGCGGGCGCGCGAGTCGTTTAATGTCCACCGCGATTTGGGGCTTTACGGGGGCCAGAGAGGTCCGATCCAAATCCTCTATCTAGGGAGCTTCCGATGCGTGCAATTTCCAAGATCCTGACCGGTTCCGCCATCGCCGCCGCTGCGCTGGCCGTGTCGGCCTGCGGTCCGAAGACTGAGACCACGACCGAGAACACGATCGTGACCGACATGAACGCCACCGAGGGCATGGACACCATGACCGACAACATGACCGCCGTCGACGGCGCCATGAACGGCGGCATGATGGCGAACGACACCATGATGTCGGGCAACGACACCATGATGATGTCGAACAGCACGACCACCACCAACGCGATGTAATCGCGCTGCCGAAACGGCTTCGGGGGTACGCTCCCGAGGTGTTTCGCGGTGAAGGGCCGCCCGATCGCGTCTCGGCAGAGTATGACTTTGCCGGGACGCGCGATCGGGCGGCCCTTTCTCGTTTAGGGGTCCTTTCCCGCACCGCCGGGGCGCTTCGTCGCGTTGTGGTTAAAAACCGTTTGGGCCCGAGTCGAAAAGGCCGTAGAATCACGGACCTGTATAGGTTCGGGGATGTACGATGACGGAATGGCGGGGAGTAGGCGCGGCGATCGCGCTCGCCGCGGCGACGGGGATGGCGGCGCCCGCCGCCGCCCAGTTCTTTCTGAAGCCGAAGGACATGACGGGCGCGCCGGTGAAGGGCGACGAACCCGGCATCGCGATCCCGCTGCCCGGCGCGACCGCGGCGGAGCGGCGCGCGGGGCTGGTCTGGACGATGCGCGCGGCGCTCAACGTCGCCGCGCTCCAGTGCCAGTTCGAACCGACGCTGACGACCGTGCGCAGCTACAACGGCATCCTGCTCGACCATGAGGCCGAGCTGAAGGCGGCGTTCGACAGCCTCAGCCGATATTATGCGCGCACCGCAAAGACGAAGGCGGCGGGCCAGACCGCGCTCGACCAATATGGCACGCGGACCTACTCGAGCTTCGCGACCGTTGCGGCGCAGCGCAACTTCTGCGAAACCGCGCACGGCATCGCGCGCGACGCGGTGTTCACGCCGCGCGGCGGGTTCGGCGATCTCGCGGAGGCGCGGATGCGCGAGCTGCGCAACAGCCTGACGCCTTATGGCGAGCAGCTGTTCCCGCGCTACATCCCGCTCAGCATCGCGCCGACGCCGGTGCCCAGGCTTGAGGCGATCTGCTGGAACAAGAAGGGGGAATGGCAGCCGAAGAAATGCGGATCGCAGAACTGGCCGCCGGCGGGAATCGGCATCGCCGCGCGCTGATGCGTCCCCCTCCCGATCGGAGAGGTCAGCAGTTCACCGTATCCCAAGCATCTTGTGCGTCTGAAGCGTCAGCCGCCACCACGGCCGCGCCATCACCACCGCCATCGCCGCCGCGCCGTTCGCCTCCGCCTCGGCGCTGTCGAGCGGCTGGATGAGACGGTGCGCGAAGTCCCAGCGTTCGACCTCGTCCAGCTCGATCCCCGGCTGCGGCCAGACCAGCTTCAGCTCGTCGCCCGACCGCTGGACCACCTCGCTCCCCGCTTTGGGGCTGATGCACACCCAATCGATCCGCGGATGCGCGGGGAGCGTTCCGTTGCTCTCGATCGCGATGCGGAACCCTGCGACGTGGAGCGCGTCGACCGCCGCGTCATCCACCTGAAGCATCGGCTCGCCCCCGGTCAGCACGACGAAGCGGCGGTCGCGTCCCTCGCCCCAGTGCCGCTCGACCGCCGCGGCGAGCGCCGCCGCGTCGGCGAAGCGCCCGCCGCCCTCGCCGTCGGTGCCGACGAACTCGGTGTCGCAGAAGCGGCACACCGCGCGCGCGCGATCGGCTTCACGGCCCGACCACAGATTGCACCCCGCGAACCGCACGAACACCGCGCGCGCGCCTGCGTTCACGCCCTCGCCCTGGAGGGTCAGGAACATCTCCTTGACCGCATACGCCACCATCAGGCCGCGTAAGCCGTCGGGTCGGGGACGCCCGCCTCGGCGAAGCCCTTGGCGCGCAGCCGGCAACTGTCGCAGCGTGCGCAGTGCAGTCCATCGGGGGTCGGGTCGTAGCAGGACCAGCTGATCCCCATGTCGAGCCCGAGCCGGGCGCCTTCGCGGACGATCTCGGCCTTGGTCATCATCTGCAAGGGCGCGTGGACGCGGAAGCGCTCGCCTTCGACCCCCGCCTTGGTCGCGAGGTCCGCAAGTCCTTCGAACGCGGCGATGAACTCGGGGCGGCAATCGGGATAGCCCGAATAATCGAGCGCGTTGACCCCGATGCACAGGTCGCGCGCGCCCGCCGCCTCCGCCCAGCCGAGCGCGAGGCTGAGAAAGATCGTGTTCCGCGCGGGCACGTAGGTGACGGGAATGCCGTCGCCCACCCCGCCCTTCGGCACCGCGATGTCAGCGGTCAGCGCCGAGCCGCCGAACGCAGACAGATCGATCGGCAGCACGACGTGAGCGGACGCGCCGAGCGCATGCGCGACGCGGCGCGCGGCCGCGAGCTCCACCTGGTGCCGCTGGTTGTAGTTGAGCGAAAGCGCGAGCAGCGGCCGGCCGCTTGCGCGCATCATCGCCGCGGCGACCATCGAATCGAGGCCGCCTGAAACAAGCGCCACGACCGGCGTTGGGTTGGTATCCATGATCGCCCGGGCGCTAGGCGAACCGCGCCCGGTTCGCAATGCCGCCTTGTGCGCAGGGCAAAAAGAAGGGCCGCTACGAGAGCGGCCCAGGGCGAGCGTCGCCGCTCGATTTAAGGGAGAAATCCGTGCCGAAGGTTAGCACGTGATCCGGTGCTGAACCAACAAAGTTAAGAAATAGTTAACGTGGTAACGCTAGCAACCAAAGCAAATCAGTATTCGCGCGCTATTTCATCCATCATGTACAAATATGTCGGCGAACCTAAGCAAAGACCGGAAACTTGGACGCGCAAAAGGCGCAGTCGACCGAAATGACGCCGTTCTCATCCGCCATCTCATCGCGTTCCTCGGGCGAGAACTTGGCGATCACCGACGCTATGTAATCGGGCGTGCAACGGCAGCCCCGCATCAGCGCGGTCCGGGCGAGGATGCGGACATCGTCCTCCTCGTTGAACAACCGCCAGACCAGCGTCTCGAGCGGCAGCGCGGCGTCGGCGAGCTCGTCCACCCCCATCGTGCTGCCCAGCGCCTGCACATGGTCCCATTCGGGATGATCGAGCCGGGTGTGGAGCCGCTCGCGCCCGTCCTCGCCTTCGGGAAGGTGCTGGAGAAACAGGCCGCCCGCCACATGGCGGCCGTCCGCGTCGCGACGGATGCCGATCCGGACCAGGGTCGGGATCTGCTCGGACTGGATGAAATAGCTCTCGACCGCCTCCGTCAGCGTCTCGCCGTCGAGCGGCACGATGCCCTGATACCGCTCGCCCGTCGTCGCAAGGTCGAAGGTGATGGCGAGGCTGCCCGGGCCGAACAGCGCGAACAGCGACGGATGCTCGGGGGCCTCGGCGAGCTTGTCGGCGTCGTACTGGACATAGCCGCGCACCTCCCCGCCCCGGTAATCGCAGACGAGGAGCTGGACCACCCCGTGCTCGCTGCGGGTCTGCATGGTGAGCTGGCCGCTCGCGTCCTTCAATGTTGAACCCACGAGCGCGACGAGGCACAGCGCCTCGGCGAGCAGCGCTTCGATCGCGGGCGGATAGGCGTGGGCGGAAAGCACGGTGTCGAGCGTCGGCCCAAGCCGCACCAGGCGCCCGCGGGCGCTACGCGACGCGATGGCGAAGCCCAGCGCCTGATCGGTTTCGATAGTCGTAGAGTCTTTCATCGGAGGATCCCGTCACCCCAGCGGAAGCTGGGGTCTCGTGCCGCAAGCGCATAGCTGATGGAAGGAGATGCTGGCCTGCGCCGGCATGACGGATGTGGGAAGCGTCCGCCCCGCAATCAACCGATCTGCCCGAAGCACCAGCGCAGGATCGATTTCTGCGCGTGGAGCCGGTTCTCCGCCTCTTGCCACACCAGCGACTGCGGTCCGTCGATGACGTCCGCCGCCACCTCCTCGCCGCGATGCGCGGGAAGGCAGTGGAGGAAGTTGGCGTCGGGCTTCGCAAGCGCCATGAGCGCGGCGTCGACCTGATAGGGGGCGAGCGCCTTCAGCTTGGTCTCGGCATGCGCCTGGCCCATCGAGATCCAGGTGTCGGTGACGACGATGTCCGCGCCCTCGACCGCCTCCTGCGGCGATGCGACCACGCGGGCGCGGCCGGAAGCGCGGGTGATCGCCTCCTCTTGCGGAGCGAACCCCTGCGGGCAGGCGGCGACGACGTCGAACTGCATGAGGCCGGCGGCCTCGACGATCGAGGCGAGGACGTTGTTGCCGTCGCCGAGCCAGGCGACCTTGAGCCCGGGCAGCGCCTTGCCGTGCTCGATGACGGTCAGGAGGTCGGCCATGATCTGGCACGGGTGCGACGTGTCGGTCAGGCCGTTGATCACGGGAACGCTCGCGTGCGCGGCCATCTCGTCGAGCTTGGCGTGATCGTCGGTGCGGATCATGATCGCATCGACATAGCCGGACAGCACGC
>SXHP01000225.1 GCA_005773165.1 Sphingomonadales bacterium
CCGCACGCTCGTCGGCGAGGTCGAGCGCGTCGAGGTACGCGCCATGTGTGCCCCCGGGACCGCCGTGGAGAATGACCACGGGCGGCTTCGCGCCGGCGAGATCGCCGTTGACGCGGACGTAGACGCGGCCGCCCTCCACCGAGACCATCAGCTCGCGCGCGGGGGCGGGATAGCGCGCGGGCCCGCGCGCCCAGGCGGGCAGCGCGGCGAGCGCCAGAGCGCCGACGAGCAGCGCGCGACGGCCGATCATCGCGCTTCCGCGCCCAGCGACTCGGCGACCGCGACGAAACCGGGATAGCTGGTCGCGATCGGCGCAGCGTCGTCGATCGTGACGGCCGCGCGGGCATGGAGCCCAGCCACCGCCATGCTCATCGCGATCCGGTGGTCGAGATGGGTCGCCACCGTCGCGCCGCCGGGAACCGGGTCGCCGCCCGACCCTCCGATCGCAAGGCCGTCCTCATGTTCTTCGCAAACCACCCCGCAGCGCCCAAGCGCGTCGGCCATCGCCGCGATGCGGTCCGAGTCCTTGACCCGCAGCTCGTGCGCGCCGCGGGCGACGGTGCGTCCTTGCGCAAAGGCGGCGGCTACGAACAGGATCGGATATTCGTCGATCATGCTCGGTGCGAGCTCCGCGGGAACCTCGATCGCCGACAGGCTCGCGTGGCGGACGCGCAGATCCGCGACGGTCTCGCCGCCGACGTCGCGACGATCGAGCTCGTCGATCGAGGCCCCCATCATGCGCAGCGCGGTGAGCAGACCCGTGCGGGTCGGGTTCATCAGGACGTTGGCGATGAGGACGTCCGACCCCGGCACGATCGAGGCGGCGACCATCCAGAAGGCGGCGGAGGAGGGGTCGCCGGGCACGACGATGTGCTGCGGCGCGAGCTCGGCCTCGCCGCGGATGGCGATGACCCGGCCTTGCGCGCCTTCCTCGACGGTGAGCTCGGCGCCGAAGCCGCGCAGCATCCGCTCCGAATGATCGCGGGTCGGCGTCGGCTCGATCACGCGGGTGACGCCGGGTGTGTTGAGCCCGGCGAGCAGCACCGCCGACTTCACCTGGGCGGACGCGACCGGGAGCGTGTATTCGATCGGGATCGCAGGGCACATGCCGCGCATCGTCAGCGGCAGGCGATCCCCGGGGCTGGCGGTGAAGTCCGCGCCCATCCGCGACAGCGGCTCGGTGACGCGCCTCATCGGACGCTTGGACAGGCTGGCGTCGCCGACAAAGGTCGCGGTGATGGGGTGACTCGCGACCAGCCCCATCAGCAGCCGGGTCGACGTTCCCGAATTGCCCATGTCGAGCGCGGTTTCGGGCTGGAGCAGCCCGCCGACGCCGACACCGTGGACGCGCCACGCGCCGTCGCCCCCACGCGCCACGTCCGCCCCCATCGCGCGCATCGCCTGGGCGGTGGCGAGCACGTCCTCGCCCTCCAGCAGCCCCTCGATCCGGCTCTCGCCCACCGCCAGCGCGGAGAACATGATCGCGCGGTGGCTGATCGACTTGTCGCCGGGCACCGTGACGCGGCCGCGCAACGGGCCGTTCGCGACGAGCGACAAGGGGCGGGGCGGGGAGGCGGACATCAGGCGCGGGGCTTTTGACAGCCGCCTTCCGCTATGGCAAGGCGCGCCCTACTTCGCAGGGACACCCTGTTGAACCAATTCCGAAAGGCACGACACGGCATGATTCAGCCGGAATGGGGCACGAAGCGCACGTGCCCGAAATGCGCGACGCGTTTCTACGATCTCAAGAAGGACGATCCCGTCACCTGCATCAATTGCGGGGCGCATTGGGAGCCCGAGCCGATCCTGAAGTCCAAGCAGCCGCTCGCCTTTGAGGCGGCCAAGCCCGACACCGCCAAGCCCGACGCCGACCTGGTCGGCGACGACGAGGAAGACATCGCCACCATCACCGGCGAGGACGAGGAGCCGTCCGCCGACGACGAGGTCGACCTGGGCGGCGACGACGATCTGGGCGTCGAGACGTCCAACGAGGACGACGAGCATTGAGTTGAACGCAGGCGGCCTCGCGCCGCTTGCCAACTCGCACGCGCCCCGCTAGGGGGCGCGTTCCCGGAGGGATGGGGCCGTAGCTCAGCTGGGAGAGCGTCGCAATGGCATTGCGAAGGTCAGGGGTTCGATCCCCCTCGGCTCCACCATCCCGCCCGGTTCGAGGTTCCTCCGCCCCGTAAATCCGCCGCAGTTCCAGGCGCTCACCGGATCGCCGCGACGCCCCGCTCGCGCGCCCAGACCATCGCCGCGCCGCGGCGGTTGACGCCGATCTTGGCGTAGACGCGGGTGACGTGATTGCGGACGGTGTTGGCGGACACCTGCAGCCGTTCGGCGATCTGGCGGTCGTCGAGCCCCTCGCAGATCAGCTCCAGCACCTCGCGCTCGCGCGGGGTGAGCTCGCTCACTTGCGCCGAGCGGTCGTCGCGATGCGGATTGCGCAGATTGGCGAGCTTCTCCATCACCGAACGGCTGAACCAGCTGGTGTCCTTCATCACCGCCTCGATCGCCGCGATCAGCTCCAGCTCGGTGTGGCGGCGCGCGGTGATGTCCTGGTACAGCCACATCACCGATCGCTCGCCGCGCAGCGTGACCGCCTCCGCGGACATCAGGCAGTCGACCTCGCCGCCGTCGCGCCGGACGATGCGCACGTCGCAGCTCCTGACCCCGCCGCGCTCAGCGATCGCCTTGGCGATGCGCGCGCTCTCGGCGGCGTCGCTCCACAATCCCAGCTCGTCGGGCGATCGGCCGACGCTCTGCACCGCGGGATAGCCTGTCAGCGACGCGAACGCCTCGTTAACCTCGACCATCCGCTGCCCGTCGGCGGAGGTGACCGCGATCGCGACCGGCGCGAGCGCGAACAGCCGCGAGAATCGGTCCTCGCTGCCGCGCAGCGCGCGTTCGGCGCGGCGGCGTGGCTCCAGGTCGGCGAAGGTCCATAGCATGCAGGGCTCGTCCGACACCTCGATCGGCTGCCCTGCGACGATCACCAGCTTGTCGCCGCCGCCGGGCAGCAGCAGCTCCGCCTCCATCTGCGGAATCGTGTCGCCCGCCGCCAGCCGGTCCTTGGCGACCTGCAGGTTCTCGGCGCGGGTCAGGATGTCGAACTCGAACATCGACTTGCCGACCACCGCATCGGGCGAATAGCCGGTCATGTCGAGAAAGCCCTGATTGACACGGATGTGGCGCTGATCGGCCAGACGGGTGATCAGCGCGGGCGCGGGATTGGCGTTGAACATCCGTTCGAACCGGTCCTCCGCCTCGAAGCGCAAAGAGGCGTCCTCGATCACCAGCGCTAGGCAATCGGGCCCGCCGACGCCGTCGTCCATGATGATGTCGCGCACCGAATGAACCTAGCGCGGCTCCTCGTCGCCCTTGCGCATCACCTCCACGACCATGTCGTCGAACGATTCGCCCGCGAGCAGCTTCATGATCGGGTATTCCCGCGCCTGAAGTCGGCGGCCGCCGCGCAGCCGCAGGCAGAAGCGCTGGCAATAATCATCGGCGGTCGCGCCGAGCTGTTCGGTATGCTCCATCCCGTGCATCGCGCGCGCGGCGGCGTTGGCCCACAGGATCGCGCCGGCCGTGTCGATCAGGATCGCGCCCGCGGTGAAGCCGTCGATCAGCTGCTCCAGGTGCGCGAGCGTCGCGCCGGACACCGCATGCGGCAGGGATGGTTGTGCGGCCAAGGCGTTTCTCTCCCGTCGGTCCTTCGCACAGCGCGCCGCGGGCGGGGTCGTTCCTTTCCGCCCTCCGTCCCCTAGTGCAAAGCCACCATGGGCCCCGTGCACAATGCCCATGATCTGGATCAGATGTTCTTGAATCGCCGGGCCCATTCCGGCGCAACGGTCGTTTGCGGCACCGGTAGATGGATCAAGGTGCGCAAACATGCCGGTTCGACGGCGATCAGTATCGGCGACCGGGCGATGAAGGATCATTCGTCCGAAATTCGCCTGCCCGTGGTCGAGGAGCAGATCGCCGTCGGCAAGCGCGCGGTGGAGACCGGGCGTGTCCGGGTGAGCACCTCGATGATCGAGGAGGCGGTGACCGTTCAC
Source organism: Sphingomonadales bacterium (assembly GCA_005773165.1). GTDB lineage: Bacteria > Pseudomonadota > Alphaproteobacteria > Sphingomonadales > Sphingomonadaceae > Sphingomonas. The sequence continues at coordinate 4,062 of SXHP01000225.1, forward strand.
GAGAGCCTGGCGCGCGAAAGCGTGGAGGTGACGCGCGTGTCGGTCGACCGCGAGGTCACCGGCGTGCCGACGATCCGCGAGGAAGGCGACGTGACGATCGTCCCGGTGCTGGAGGAGCGGCTGGTGATCGAGAAGCGGCTGTTCGTCGTCGAAGAGATTCATCTCCGCCGCAACCGCGTCGCCGAAGGCGTGGAGATCCCCGCCACGCTGAAGCGAACCCACGTCGAGGTCGAGCGCCGCTCGCCCGACCAGCAAGAGGACCAGACCTGATGGCCGACCCTGACGACCACCGCACCGACGGCGCTCCGCCGAGCCATGTCCATATCGGACCCGAGCACAACAAGACCAACTGGCTGGCGTGGCTGGCGCTGCTCGCGGGCATTCTCGCGCTGTTGTTCGCGCTCAGCCGCTGCGACCGTGACCGGGCCGCCGTGGTGACGCCGGTCGCCAACACGACCGAAGCGGCCGACGCGGGCGTCGTCGCGACCACGCCCAACGCGCCCGCCGCCGATGCGCTGGCGGGCACCGCCGGTCTCGGCGCGTTCCTGGCCGGGACCGAGCCCGCGCCGCGGACCTTTGTGTTCGAGAAACTCAACTTCGACACCGCCAAGAGCGAAGTCCGCGCCGCGGACGCCGCCGAGGTGGGCGAGGTCGCAGGCGTGCTGAAGCAGTACGGCAATGCCCGCATCCGCATCGCCGGTTACGCCGACGCGCGCGGCAACGACGCCGCCAACATGACGCTGGGCAAGGCGCGCGCCGACAGCATCAAGGCCGCGCTGGTCGCGCAAGGCGTCGACGCAGGCCGGATCGAGACCGTCTCGGGGGGCGAGAACGATCCCGTCGACACCAACGCCACCGCCGGCGGCCGCTTCGAGAACCGCCGCACCGAGCTCGTCGTCACGGCGCGCTGATTTCCCCCGAGTTGCTTGAAGGAGAAGACCCCATGTCCCGTACCATCACTGCCCTGTTCGACAGCCGATCCGACGCCGAAGCCGCCAAGGAGCGCCTGAAGGCTTCGCGCGTCGACGCCGACCACGTCCACATTCACGACAAGTCGAGCGCGGGGTTCAAGGAGAACGCCTATTCGACCCACCAGGATCGCGGCGTGTGGGATTCGATCAAGAACGCGTTTCTCCCCGACGAGGACCGCCACACCTATGAAGAGGGCGTTCGCCGCGGCGGCTATCTGCTGACCGCCGATGTCGACGACGATTGCGTCGACGACGCGGTGCGCGTGCTGGAGGATTCGAACTCGATCGACATCGACGACCGTGCGCAACAGTGGCGCTCGCAGGGCTGGAACTACGGTTCCGACACCGGCGCGGCGACCGGCGGCGCGTTCGGCTTCGCCGGCGACCGCGACGGCGACCGCGATCATGAGCGCTCGAGCGGCAGCGACGAGGAAGTGATCCCGGTGATCGAAGAGCAGCTCGTCGTCGGCAAGCGCGACGTCGAGCGCGGCGGGGTGCGCGTGCGCTCCTACGTCACCGAGACCCCGGTCCACGAGCAGGTCCGCCTGCGCGAGGAGAACGTGTCGGTCGAGCGCCGCGCGGTCGACCAGCCGCTGTCGGACGTCGACGGCGACGCGTTCCGCGACCGCACGGTCGAGATGACCGAGACCAACGAGGAGGCCGTGGTCGGCAAGACCGCGCGCGTCGTCGAGGAAGTGGTCGTCCGCAAGGACGTCGGCGAGCGTACCGAGGACGTGTCGGACAGCGTCCGCCGCACGGAGGTCGACGTCGACCGCGACGTGGATCGGGACTTCGACGCGACGCGCAGCGGCAGCGATTTCGACCGCCGCTGATCCGAACGGAGGAGCGCCGCGTTCCTGACGGGACGCGGCGCTTTTTCGCGCGAATCTCCAAGGAGCCGCCTTGCCCGAGACCTATATCCTTGTCCTGACCGGCGTTGGCGCGCTGATCGCGCTGGTCGCCTGGCTGCCGTTGGCCCTAAAGCGGCTGCCGCTGTCGCTGCCGATCGTGTGCATCGCGATCGGCGCGGGCGTCTTCTCGCTGCCGCAGGTGACGCTTGCGCCGCTGCCGCAATCCTTCCCGAAGATCACCGAGCGGTTCACCGAATTCGCCGTGCTCATTGCGCTGATGGGCGCGGGGCTGAAGCTCGACCGGGTGTTCAACTGGCGGCGGTGGAGCGTCACCTGGCGGCTGCTCGCCGTCACCATGCCGCTCGGCATCGCGGCGATCACCTTGGTGGGCGGCGCGCTGCTCGGCCTGCCCTGGGTGATCGCGCTGCTGCTCGGGGCGGCGCTCGCCCCGACCGATCCCGTGCTCGCCTCCGACGTTCAGGTCGGACCGCCGAAGACGGGAGAGGAGGATGAAGTCCGCTTCGGTCTGACCTCGGAGGCGGGGCTGAACGACGGGCTAGCCTTTCCCTTCGTTCTCCTGGCTGTCGCGCTGGCGACCTGGCAGGCGACCGGCAAGCCCTGGCTGGCCGAGTGGCTGACCTACAGCGTCCTGTGGGAGATCGGCGGCGGCATCGTCGGCGGCTGGCTGATCGGACGGGCGTTCGGCTGGCTGACCTTCCACGTGCCCGCCGAGACCAAGCTGGCGCAGACCGGCGACGGGCTGATCGCGATCGCGGCGACGTTCGTTTCGTACGGCCTGACCGAGATGATCAACGTCTACGGCTTCCTCGCGGTGTTCATCACCGCGCTGACGCTGCGCCACGCGCATCGCGGCCACGATTTCCAGCGCGACATGCACGACATCACCGAGCAGATCGAACGCGTCGCGATGATGGTGCTGCTGCTGCTGTTCGGCGGCGCGCTGGTCAGCGGACTGCTCGCGCCGCTCGGCTGGATCGACATGCTGGCGGCGCTGATCATCCTGCTGGTCATTCGCCCCGTGACCGGGCTGATCGGCCTTGCCGGCTTTCGCGCGGACTTCAGCGAGAAGATGACGCTGGCGTTCTTCGGCATCCGCGGCGTCGGCTCGATCTACTATCTCGCCTATGCGCTCAACCACATGGAGGTGGAGGTGGCGGGCGCCGACCGGCTATGGGCGATCGTCGGATTGGTGGTGCTGCTCTCCATCCTGCTCCACGGACTGACCGTGACCCCGATCATGCGCGCGCTCGATCGCCAGCACGGCCGCGATCCCGACGCCGACGACGAGCCTGCGGAGGAAGGGGACGAGACCGCGGCGCCCGCGCGCTGAACCCGGGACGGAACAACCGGCCGCGCCGCGGCATTGGGCCCGGCGGATGACCGACCTTTCCCAAGCCTGGATCGACGCGATGCGCTTGGGGCACTACGACCGCGCCTGGTCGGTGTCGGAGCAGGTGCAGGCGGCGCGCGATCCCGCGACGCGCGACGATCCGTCGCTCCCCTATCACCAGCGCTGGGTGTGGGACGGGCGTCCCTTCGACGGCATGGACGTGCTGGTGCGCTGCTACCACGGGCTCGGCGACACGATCCAATATGCGCGCCACCTGCCGACGCTGGCGAAGCGCGCCCGGTCGCTGACCGTCGAGGCGCAGCCGCGGCTGTGCGGATTGCTGGCGGGCATGGCGTGCGTCGACCGCCTCATCCCCTTCGACCCCGCGCATCCCGCCAAGCCGCTCGCGTGCGACCTGGAGATCACCGAGCTGCCGTTCGCGCTCCGCGAACCGCCCGCCGCCGCGCCGCCGCCCTACCTTCACGCCCCCGCGGCGGCGCTGCCGGCGGGAACGATCGGCCTGTGCTACAGCGCAGGCGAGTGGGACCCGGCACGGTGCGTCCCGCCCGCGCTGCTTGAGCCCCCCTGCGCCGGAGGACCTGCGATCACCCTGGTCGCCGAGCCGACCGCGCTGCCCGTCCTCAACCCCGAAGGCTGCCCCTTCGATGTCGACGCGACCGCGGCGCTGGTCGCCGGGTGCGACCTGGTCGTCACCGTCGACACGATGATCGCGCATCTCGCGGGCGCGCTCGGGCGGCCGACGTGGCTGCTGCTCAAGCACGAGCCGGACTGGCGCTGGATGCCGGGCGCGAGAGACACTCCCTGGTATCCCCGGATGCGGCTCTACCCGCAGCGGACCGCGGGCGATTGGGCCCCGGTCATCGCGGAGGTGGCGCAAGACCTTGCGGAGCGCTACGCGACCTCGATGCCCGAACGAGACCGCCCGTGACCGACATTCCCCAAATCCCCGTGTCCTGGGGCGAGCTCCTCGACAAGATCACCATCCTGGAGATCAAGCGCGCGCGGATCGACGACTCGCGGGCGCGCGCCAATGTGGTGTGTGAACTGGAACTTCTGACCGAGATCGCCGCGGACGCGATAAGCCGCGCGGACATCGCCCCGCTCGTCGAGCGGCTGCGCGCGGTCAATGCGGCGCTGTGGGAGATCGAGGACGCGATCCGTGAGCATGAGACCGCGCAGCGCTTCGATGCGGACTTCATCCGGCTCGCGCGCGCAGTCTACACCCGCAACGACGAGCGCGCGGGGCTGAAGCGCCAGATCAACGAGGCGCTCGGCTCGGCGCTCATCGAGGAAAAGAGCTACAAGGGACTGATCCCCGCGTGAGCGCCGACTCCAGGCGCAAGGTCGGCGTCCTCACCTTCCATCGCTGCTTTAATTATGGCTCCTATTGGCAGGCGCGGTGCCTGGTGGAAGGATTGCGGGCGCTGGGCCACGACGCCGAGCTGCTCGACCACGATTGCGACGCGGTGAACCGCGCGGAGGCCCGCTGCCTGATGCAGCCCGCGCTGCCGCACCGCACCGCGCGCAGCGACATGCGCGCGTTGAAGGCCAAGGCGCGCAAGTTCGTCGCGGCCGTCGACGCGCTGCCGCTCTCCCCGCGCTTTCCGCTCCACCGGCCCGAACGAAGCGCGCGCTACGATGCGGTCGTCGTCGGCAGCGACGAGGTGTGGAACTTCCGACACCCCTGGTACGGCGGCAAGCCGGTCTTCTTCGGCGAAGGGCTGCAGACGGAGCGGCTCGTTTCCTATGCCGCCAGCTTCGGCAATCACGATGCCGACGACGGCGTCGACCCGCGCTGGGCGGGGCTGATCGGCGGGTTCGATTCGGTATCGGTGCGCGACGCCAATTCGCGCGCGCTGGTCACCGGCGCGACCGGCGTGGAGCCCGCGCTGGTGCTCGACCCATGCCTGCAATTTCCGGAAGTCGTCGCTCCGGTCGATTCCGGCGAGCCCGGCCCCTATGCGGTCATCTACGGTCACGGCCTGCCCGATTGGCTGGCGGGCGCGGTGCGGCGGTGGAGCGAGGCGGCGGGGGTACGGCTGGTCAGCGTCGGCTATCGCAACGACTGGGCGGACGCGCAGCGGATCGACGCGGGGCCCGCCGAGTTCGCAGGCCTGATGGCGGGGGCGGCCGCGATCGTCACCAATTTCTTCCACGGCTGCGTCTTCGCGCTGATCAACGCGAAGCCCTTCGTCAGCGCGCCGAGCGAGTACCGGTTCAACAAGGTCCGCGACCTCGCCGCCAAGCTGGGCGCGGAGCACCGGATCGTGACCGCGGCGACTCCGGTCGATCAGGTAGCGGCGCTGCTGGACACCCCGCTCGAACAGCCCGTCGCCGAGCGGATCGCGGCGTTGCGGCAGGAGTCCGCCAGGTTCCTCGATGCCGCCTTCGCCTGAGGCGGTGTCGCCGCGCGACATCGTCCGCTCAGGGCTGTGTATCGGCTGCGGGGCATGCGCGGCGGAGCAGCCCGGCGCGGCGATGGCGTGGGACGCGCACGGCTTCCTGAAACCGCAGGGGCCCGAGGCCTGGTACGCGGGCAGGAGCGAGACCTTTTCCGCACGCTGCCCCTTCTCGCCCGCCGCCGCGAACGAGGACGCCATCGCCGCCGATCGCTTCCCCGCCGCGCCGGACAGCCACCCCGCGATCGGCCGCTTCGAGGCGGCGTATGTCGGCCATGTCGCGGAGGGCGGGTTCCGCATGCGAGGCAGCTCGGGCGGGATGATCGGCTGGACCACCGCCGAGTTGCTCCGCACCGGCGCGATCGACGCGGTCGCGCACGTCGGCGCGGTGGATCCGGACGGGGAGGGACGCTTCTTCCGCTACGGCGTGTCACGGAGCCAGGAGGAGCTCGCCCACGGCGCCAAGTCGCGCTACTACCCGATCGAGCTGTCGGAGGTGCTGCGCGAGATCAGCGCGACGCCCGGGCGCTATGCGGTGGTCGGCGTGCCCTGCTTCATCAAGGCGGTGCACCTGCTCCGCCGCAGCGATCCGGTGATCGCCGAGCGGGTGACGCACACCTTTGCGCTGTTCTGCGGCCACATGAAGAGCGCGCGGATGGTCGAAAGCTTCGCATGGCAGACGGGGCATGCGTTGGATGAGGTGCGCGCGGTCGACTATCGCCTCAAGGACGCAGGGCGGCCCGCGAACTGGTATCGCGCGCACCTGACCCTGAAGAACGGCGGCGTCGCGGGCGAGGATTGGTGGAATCTCGCCGACGGCGATTGGGGCGCGGGCTTCTTCCAGAACAGCGCCTGCAACTGGTGCGACGACGTCGTCGGCGAAACCGCGGACATGTCGTGCGGCGACGCCTGGGTGGAGCCCTATTCGTCCGACGGGCGCGGGACTAACGTCGTCGTGGTGCGCTCGCCAGCATTACGCGCGTTGATCGAGCAGGCGCGCGGCGAGGAAAGGCTCGCGCTGGAGCCGGTCGACGCCGCCTTCGTCGAACAGACCCAGGCGGCGGGGCTGCGCCACCGGCGCGAAGGGCTGGCCTACCGGCTGAGCTGGGCGAAGCGGGGGGTGCGGCCGGTCAAGCGCGTCGCGCCCTCCACGGGCGGGCTGCCGCTCCGGCGGCGGCTGGTCTACCGGACGCGCTACTGGATCGCCCGCGCGAGCCACCCGGTGTTCCGCGCCGCGCGTCGGCTGGGCATGCCGCGGCTCTATACCGGCTGGGCGCGCGGCGCGCTCGCGCTCTACGCCGGGCTCACCTGGTCGCGCGGTTGGATCGGGCGTGTGGCGGACCGGATCGAAGGAGCGGGGCGGAAGTAGGAACGACCTTTCCACTTCCCCTCGTCACCCCGGACTTGTTCCGGGGTCCAGGGTTCAACAAGGAGCGGCATGGCCCGTGGAGGTCTGGACCCCGGAACAAGTCCGGGGTGACGGGTTTGGCCGGTCCGCTTGGTCCGACGGCGTGGGACCCAGTACCGGCCGTGCTTCGTTACGCCGCCATGATCGGAGCCCTCGCCCACGCCCCCGACCCGCGCGTCGCCTCCCGCGAAGCCTTCGCGGACGGCCTATCGCGCTTCGACCGCGCCAAGCCGATCTGCGTCCTCGGGCACTTCGACGCGGACGGCCTGTCGGCGGTCGCGATCCTCGTCCGCGCCCTGCGCCAAGCCGGGTGGCGGGCGGAGCCCGTGACGACCGCCAAGGGCGAGACGCCATGGGACGAGAGCGTCGCCGCGAAGCTCGCAGAAATTGGACCCGGCGGGCTGATCCTCACCGATCTCGGCACGCGCGCCCAGCCGGTGCTGCCCGGCTGCGCGACGATCGTCATCGACCACCATCTGCCGACGGGCGAGCCCGAGGGCGCGGTGACGATCAGCGGCAACGGCCTGTCGCCCGAGCCGACCAGCGCGCTGCTCGCCTGGTGGGCGTGCGAGGCGCTTGGGGCCAACGACGACCTGCTGTGGCTCGCCGCGTTGGGGCTGATCGGCGACATGGCCGACGGCGCGGGGTTTCCGGAGTTGGAGCGGGCGCAGCAGCGCTGGGGCAAGACCGCGCTCAAGGACGCGACCTCGCTCGTCAACGCGCCGCGCCGGACCGCGGCGGCGGACCCGGGTCCGGCGCTCCGCCTCCTCCTCGAAGGCGACGGGCCCAAGGTGATCACCAAAAGCGACAGCGACGACGCCCGCGCGCTCGTCGCCGCCAAGGCGGAGGTGCGCGAGGCGGTGGAGGCGGCCCGCCGCGTGCCGCCCAGGGTCGTCGGCGACGTCGCCCTGATCCGCTTTCACGCGGCGCAACAGATCCACCCGCTGATCGCGCAGCAGTGGCGCGGGCGGCTCGCCGACAAGATCGTGCTCGCCGCCAACACCGGCTACCGCCCCGGCTGGGTCCATTTCGCGGCGCGCTCGGCGACCGGGCGCAACCTCGTCGACTTTCTCGCCGAGCACCGGCCCTCAGGCGCGGACGGACGCTACGGCAACGGCCACGCGCAGGCGACCGGCGGCGCGCTCCGCATCCCCGACTGGAACAGCTTCGTCGCCGATCTCGGCTTCCCCGATCAGCAGGTGCCCGCATGACCGACCCGACCCGACCGCTCCGCCTCGGCTTTCCCGTCAAGGTGATGGGACGCCCCGACCTGAAGACCCAGGACACGCGACGGTGGCAGAAGAACCCGCACCTCAAATGCTCGCTCGAGCTGCTCGATCCGGTGCTCGACTATCTGCGCAAGAACGATCTCGACATGTACCGGCTGTCGTCGGACATCGCGCCCTATGCGACCCACCCGGACATGCCGCAGTTCCATTCGATGGTGAAGGACAGCGACGCCGAGCTCCGCGCGTTCGGCAGGAAGGCGAAGGATTATGACATCCGCCTGTCGTTCCACCCCTCGCAATACGTCCTGCTCAACGCGCCCGATCCCGAGCTGACCAGGAAGAGCATCTGGGACCTGTCGAGCCAGGCCGAGATGCTCGACCGGATGGAGCTGGACGACGAGGCGGTGATGGTGACCCATGTCGGCGGGGTCTACGACGACCGGGAGGCGTCGCGCGCCCGCTGGATCGCGGGCTACGAGCAATGCCCCGAACACGTGAAGCGCCGCATCGTGCTGGAGAATGACGACATCCGCTTCTCTTGCGCCGACGTGCTGTGGATTCACGAGCGCACCGGCGTCCGGCTGATCTTCGACTATCAGCACATGTGGTGCCTCAACCCCGAACGGCTCGACATGCGCGAAACGCTGGAGAAGTTCGTCGCGACCTGGCCGGAGGGCGTGCGACCCAAGATCCACTTCTCCTCGCCGCGCACCGAACTGCGCGAAATCAAGCAGAAGATCAGCCCCAAACAACGCGCCGCCGCCAAGGCGGGCACGGCCAAGGCGAAGAAGGGCGAGCTGCTGAAGGCCCCGGTCAAGGCGACCGCGCGCGTCAAGACGGTGCTCCGCCCGCCGATCTGGACGGGGCACGCCGACTTCACCAACCCGTTCGAATTCGCGACCTTCATGCGGATGGCCGAGGGGCTCTATTTCGACGTGATGATGGAGGGCAAGTCGAAGGACCTGAGCCTGCTCCGGCTCCGCCCCGACCTGCTGCGCTTCGCCCCCGACGTCGCCGCACGCTTCGGCATCACCGCGGCCGACGCCGCGCAGCTCGCCGCGGACGAGGCGCGGCTGGAGCAAGGCGTCGCGGCGGAGGAGGAGCCCGACGTCGACGAGGGCGCGCTGCTCGCGGCGGAATAGGGCTCGGCGTTTGGCCTACGTCACCCCGGCCTTGTGCCGGGGTCCAGCGCTCAGCGGGCTATGCCGCTCAACAATGGAAGGCATCGCTTGCGGCACCCTGGACCCCGGCACAAGGCCGGGGTGACGAAGGCAAGTAGGGCTCATGCCCTATCGCGTTGCAACCACCTCGATCGCATCGTCGCGCCCGCCGAACGCCAGCACGTCGCCCGCTTCCGCGCCGATCAGCGCGCGGGCGAGCGGGGCGGTGAAGGCGAGGCGGTCGCTCTTGGGATCGGCCTCGTCGTCGCCGACGATGGCGATCCGCCGCGGCTTGCCGTTCAACAGGATGTCGACCGTCGAACCGAAGCCGACGACGCCGTCCGTCGGCGGAAGCGTCAGGATCGCGGTCGTCCGGCGCGTCTGCCAATAGCGCAGGATGCGGCGCAGCGCTTCGGCGGCCTCCGCTTCCGCGCCGGCGATCTCCGCCTCCAGCGCGGCGATCCGCTCCTCGATCAGCGCCTTGCCGCGCGCGGTGACCAGGTTCGGTCCCGCGGGCAGCGGCAGCTCGAAGCGCGGCTCCTTGTGCTCTTCGTCGCTCTCGCGCCTGAACGCCACGCTCACCGCCATGCTCCCCTGATGTGCCGATTTCGGACGGCGGCGGCTTAACCACCTTTGCCGATGGGCAAAAACCTTAAGAACGCGTTAACATGCTCGCCATGCAACGCCGACTTGTCCTCACCAGCGAATCTGCCCGTCATCCGTTCCGCCGCGCGATGCCCCCGGCCGCGCCCGCGCCCGCGGTCGAGCGCGACGACGACAATGACGTGAAGCTCTTCCTGCTGAGCTTCGCCGCCTTCTTCACCTGCTTCTACACCTTTATCTTCTAATCGCAGGCGCGGTGGAGCTTCTGCGCCAGCCACGCCGAGACGAGGCACATCCCCGCGACCAGGAACAGCATGTCCTCCGGCGTCACGCCTGCTGAGCTGATCCCGATCACCGCGGCCGCGCCCACCGTCATCGCCAGCGCGTTGACGACATTGTTCGCCGCCACCGTCCGCGCGGTCTGATCCTTTTCGACCGTGGTCGTCAGAAAGGCGTAGAGCGGCACCACGAACATGCCCCCGGTCACCGCAATCGCGAGCAGCACCAGCAGCAGCGGCGCCGCGAGCGGCTGCGCGATGAATTCGGTCCAGCCGTAGAATTCGCCCTCGGCCGCGGGCGTCCAGGCCCGCACGATCAGCGAGAACAGGACCACGAACACCCCCATCGCGACCACCGACACCGGCGAATATCGCGCCGAGATCTTGCCCTTCAGCAGCGTGTTGATCACCACCGATCCGATCGCGATGCCGATCGACAGGGTGGCGGTGAACAGGCTGGCGACGTTCTGGGTCGCGGTCAGCAGGTTCTTCACCAGCGGCGGAAAGATGATGATCAGCACCGCGCCGATCGTCCAGAAGAAGCTGATCGAGCAGATCGCGAGAAACAGCCGCGGGATGTGCATCGTGCCCGAAACCAGCCGCCACGACGCGGTGAACGGGTTGTAGTTGATGGCGAGTCGGCCACCCTGCGGCGGCGCGGGCGGCACCCGCCGGCCAGACCACCAGCCGACCAGCGCGACCAGCATCACCCCGGCGGCGGCCGCGTTGCTGGAGATGTACCCCGCGATGATCGTGCCGAGCAGGATCGCGAGATAGGTCCCCGCCTCGACCAGTCCCGTCCCGCCCAGCACGTCGTCGGGCTCCAGATGCTGCGGCAGGATCGCGTATTTGATCGGGCCGAAGAAGGTCGAATGAACGCCCAGCAGGAACACCGCGCCCAGCATCAGCCCGATCGACAGATTGGTGTAGCCGAGCTGCGCCAGCACCAGCCCGCTCGCGCCGACGGCCATGATCGCGATCTCCGCGGACTTCACCAGCCGGATGATCCTGGCCTTGTCGTGCGTGTCGGCGAGCTGTCCGGCGAGCGCGGAGAACAGCAGGAACGGCAGCGTCGACAGGCCCGTCGCGACCGCGTTGAAGCCTTGCTCGACCTCCGGATCGCTGAAGATGCTGTACGTCGCGAACAGCACCATCGCCTGCTTGAACAGATTGTCGTTGAACGCGCCGAGGAATTGCGTGGTGAACAGGGGCAGGAAGCGGCGGCGCTTCAGGAGCCCCAGGGCATTGATCATGGGGCGGATTGTCCGGCCGTTGCAAAAACGCGCCCATAGCCCAGCGCGGCCGTGACCGCTACCGCCCGATTCCGGTTCCGCCTTCGCGCAGAGCGCGTTAGGGAGGCGTGTCATGCTGACGCTGCCCAATCTGCTCACGCTGTCGCGGATCGTCGCCATTCCGCTGCTCGCGGGGCTGCTGTGGTGGCCTCAATGGCCCGCGGGCTACGGGATCGCGTTCGCGCTCTACTGCCTGATGGGCGTCACCGATTATTTCGACGGCTATCTGGCGCGTTCTAACGGCGCGGTGTCGCGGCTCGGCATCTTTCTCGATCCGATCGCGGACAAGATCATGGTCGCGGCGGTGATCCTGCTGCTGGTCAGGAGCGGCGACATCCCGGGCGTCCACGTCATCGCCGCGCTGGTGATCCTGCTGCGCGAGATCGCGGTGTCCGGCCTGCGCGAATTCCTTGCGCAGCTGCAGGTGTCGGTGCCGGTGTCGCAACTGGCGAAGTGGAAGACGATGCTGCAGCTCGTTTCGCTCGGCGCGCTGATCCTCGGCGGCGCGGCGCCTGCCGAACCCTGGATCGCGACCGTCGGGCTGGCGAGCCTGTGGGGCGCGGCGGCGCTGACGCTGATCACCGGCTGGGATTACCTGCGCGTCGGCCTGAAGCACATGGACTAGGTGCGCGTGCGGATGCTCTACGTCGCCTGGGTGCGCGAGCGCGTCGGCACGGGGCAGGAGGACGTGATGCCCCCCGCGGATGCGAAAACGGTCGCGGGCCTGGTCGACTGGCTGGCGGGAACGAGCGCGGGGCATGCGGAGGCGTTCGCCGACCGAACCAGGCTGCGCGCCGCGATCGACGGCGCCTTCGTGCCGCTCGATTCGCCGCTCGGCGACGCGGCCGAAGTCGCGATCTTCCCGCCGGTGACCGGGGGGTGATCCGGGTCGTCGTCGGGTGCGACGCGATCGACGCGGCGGCCGAGCTTGCGGAGGCCGAGGCGGCGGGGGCGGGCGCGGTGGCGACCTTCACCGGACTTGTGCGCGCCGACGCCAGCGAGGACGAGGGGGACGTCGACGTTCTCGAGCTCGAACATTGGCCGGGCGCGACCGAGCGCGCGCTCGCGGCGATCGCCGAAGCCGCGCGGCAGCGCTGGTCGTGCCTGCACCTGACGATCGTCCACCGGGTCGGCGCGATGCGGCCGGGCGAGCGCATCGTGTTCGTCGCCGCCGCCGCTCCGCACCGCGCCGCGGCGCTCGACGCCTGCGCCTATTGCATCGACCGGCTGAAGACCGACGCGCCCTTCTGGAAGCGCGAGACCCGCGACGGGGTCGCGCGCTGGGTGGATGCGCGGGGCGGTGATGAAGCGGCGGCGACGCGGTGGGATACGGGCGAGTAGAACCCGCTCAGCCGCGTCACCCTCACCCATCGCCGCTTCGCGTCTCTCCCTCTCCCGCTGGGAGAGGGAAGGGGCCCGCGACCGTAGGTCGTGGGAAGGGTGAGGGTGACGGGGAAGTTCTACCCCAATCTCGGCACCAGCACCCCGTTCACCACATGCACGACCCCGTTCGCCTGGCGTACGTCGCCCGTCTCGACATAGCTCTTGTTCCCGCCCACGTCGGTCAGCGTCAGGTGCCCCTCGGTCACCGACAGCGTCAGCGGATCGCCCTGCACCGTGGTCAGCGTCGCGGTCCCGCCGCCCGCGGCCACCCGCGCGGACAGGTCCGCGGCGGTCAGCGCGCCCGGGACGACATGAGAGGTCAGCAGCTTGGTCTGCGACGCCTTGTTCTCGGGCTTGAGCAAGGCGTCCACCGTGCCCGGCGCGAGGCGGGCGAAGGCGGCGTCGGTCGGCGCGAAGACGGTGAACGGCCCGGGCCCCGACAGCGTCTCGACCAGCCCCGCCGCGGTCACCGCCTTGACCAGCGTCGTCAGGTTGGGCGCGGCCGCCGCGTTGGCGGCGATCGTCCGGTCGGCGGGCATCGCCGCGCCGCCGACGCTGGGGTTGACGGGCGCGGGCGCCGCGGCCGGAGCGGGCGGGGGCGCGTCGTCCTTGCCCGAGGAACAGCCCGCAAGCGCGAGCAGGGCCGAAGCGGCGGCTGCGTAAGTCTTCATGGAGCGGACTACCCGCGGACGCGCCGCTTGGTTCCTCAACCGTCGCGCGCGCCCGCCAGCACGTCGGCCAGGAGCTGAAAGTCGCGCTCGCGCGGAGAAGCGCGCCGCCACACCAGCGCGATCCGCCGCGCGGCGTCCTCTCCCGCGATCGGCCGCGCCACGACGCTGCTGTGATCGAGGATCCCGGCGCGGATCGCCATTTCCGGCAGTATGGTGATGCCCAGCCCGTTGTCGACCATCTGCGTGATCGTATGGAGCGAGGTGCCGAGCATCGCCGCCTCCGCGCGTCCCCCCGCGCTGTCGCACGCGGCGAGCGCATGGTCCTTCAGGCAATGCCCGTCCTCCAGCAGCAGCAGCCGCTTGGCGTCGATCGTCGCGGGCGGAATGGCCGGCGGCGCGTCGCTTTCGTCGCCCTGGAACGCGACGAACAGCGGATCGTCGAACAGCACCCGCTTCGCGACGTCGCCGCACGGATAAGGGAGCGCCAGCAGCACGCAATCGGCGCGGCCGTTCGCCAGCGCCTCGCACGCCGCGCCGCTCGGCTCCTCGCGCAGGAACAGCTTCAGCTCGGGATAATCCCTCCGCAGCCGCGGCAGCACGCGGGGGAGGAGAAAGGGCGCGATCGTCGGAATGACGCTCATCCGCATCTCGCCCGACAGCGGCCGCCCCGCGGCGCGCGCCATGTCGCCCAGCTCCTCCGCCTCGCGCAGCACCCGGCGCGCCTTGTCGCCGATCCGCCCGCCGACGGGGGTGAAGCGGACGACGCGCCGCGTCCGCTCGACCAGGGTCACGCCGATCAGCGTCTCCAGTTCGCGGATCCCCGCCGACAGCGTCGACTGGCTGACATGGCACGCCTTCGCCGCGCGGCCGAAATGGCCGTGGTCGTGCAGCGACACGAGATATTGCAGCTGCTTCAGCGTCGGCAGATAGGTCTGCGCCATGCCGCCGCGGCCTATCTCACCCGCCGATCGCGCGCCACAGACCGAACAGGCTCGTCGCGATCAGGATGACGCCGACCAGCGCCATCAGCGGCGGCGCGGGCACCCGCTTCGCCAGGATCGCACCGAACGGCGCGGCGATCACCCCACCGATCAACAGCCCGACCGTGGCGAGGGTGAACGCCTCCCATCCCAGCTGGGTAATGAAGGTGGCGGAGATCGTCGCGGTCAAAAAGAACTCGGCGGTGTTGACCGTGCCGATCGTGAAGCGCGGGTGCGCGCCCTGAACCAGCAGGTTGGAGGTGACCACCGCGCCCCAGCCGCCGCCGCCCGCCGCATCGAGAAATCCGCCGACCAGCCCCAGCGGTTCGACGACGCGCGGCTTCTTCGGGTTTGGCTTGTGCCCCGATCGCCACAGCAGATAACCGCCGATCGCGGCGAGATAGGCCAGGATGAACGGCTTGGCCGTCTCCGCATCGACGTTGGACAGGACATAGGCGCCCAGGATCCCGCCGATCATGCCCGGGATGACCAGGCGAAAGAACAGCCGCCAGTCGACGTTCTTGTGCAGCGCGTGGCTGATCCCCGAAACCGCGGTGGTGAACGTCTCCACGGTGTGGACGCCCGCCGAAGCCGCCGCAGGCGGCACGCCGATCCACAACAGCATCGTGTTGGAGATCGTGCCGAACGCCATCCCGAGCGCCCCGTCCACCACCTGCGCCGCGAACCCGACAAGGATGAACGGCGCGACCGCCTCGAGCGTGGAAAGATCCATGATGCTCCCGTGCCTGCCGCGACGATTCCCCACAAGCAAGATAGACTTTACCGCGGTGCGTCCTGGCGCGCGGCAACGCCATGGAGGTTGCCGCGCGCCCGCGCGCTTCCTAGATCGTTGAGCTGAACAGGGGACCCGAACGTGGCCGGACGACTCGCCGCTTATCTCGACTCGATCCGCGCACGCGATCCGGCTCCGCATTCACGTCTGGAGGTGCTGACCTATCCGGGCGTCTGGGCGCTCGCATGGCACCGGGTCGCGCACCGGTTGTACGCCAAGCGCTTCTTCTTCCTCGCGCGCCTGATCAACCATTGGTCGCGCGCCACCACCGCGATCGACATCCATCCGGGCGCGAAGATCGGCAAGCGCTTCTTCATCGACCACGGCTTTGTCGTGATCGGCGAAACCGCGGAGATCGGCGACGACGTGACGATCTCCCAATGCGTCACGCTGGGCGGCACCAGCCCCGACAACGGCGTCGCGGGCAAACGGCATCCGACGCTGCTGGACGGCGCGATCGTCGGATCGGGCGCGCAGGTGCTGGGGCCGATCACGGTCGGCGCGCGCGCGCGGATCGGCGCGAACGCGGTCGTGACCAAAGACGTGCCGGAGGGGGCGGTGATGGTCGGCATCCCCGCGCGCGCGACGGTCATCGAGGGCGGGCAGGCGGGCGAGAAGAAGTTCGTGCCCTACGGAACGCCGTGTAGCGAATCGTTCGACCCGCAAACGCAGAAGGTCGAGCTGCTCCGCTGCGAGCTGGAGCAGATGCGCAAGCGGCTCGACGCGCTGCTGGAGGAGCGTGGCCTTGAAAATACGGGCGAAGGGGAGCGTGACCGCGCCTGATGGGGGTCGTCACGCCTTTTCCGACGCCGCTCAAGGGCGCGCAGGTCGGCTTCGAACGCGCCGAGCTCACCCGCATTCTCGACCTCTACGGCCGGATGGTCGCCGCCGGGCATTGGCGCGACTATGCGATGGACCTGAACGCCGACGCCGCGATCTTCGCCGCCTTCCGCCGCGCCGCCGAACGTCCCGAATACCGCATCGAGAAACGCCCCGCGCTGCGGCTGCGCCAGGGCATGTGGGCGCTTGTCGGCGAAGGCGGCGCGGTGTTGAAGCGCGGGCACGAGCTGGGGCCGGTGCTCGCGCCGGTGGAGCGACGATTGATGAAGCTGGTGGAGGGCTGACCGAACTCTTCGGCGCTGTCCTACAACCGCCCTGCCGTGCGAACACACCACGCGACTCGGCGCAAACCGCGCCCGCTCTTTCTCACCTGCGCGCATCGCTTGCAGCCGCAATCCGGTGCGCGCGAATAAACGCGATATGCGGCAACTTCGCCAACTTCGGGCGATCGGCCGACCCCTGTAGGATGCAAGCCTTCAGTGGCCTTTCGACAGGGAACGCGACCCTTAACCCTGAAGCACCTTGCCGATCAGCATCGCCTGTTCGGCCCCCGAACGCGGGACGATCTCGCCTGAGCGGTCGGCGATCGCCTCCCAGCTCGCCGCCACACCCTCGGGCGACAGGTCGCCGCCGGTCAGCGCCTTACCCGGCGTGAGCGTGACATAGGCTGACTGGAACACGCCTGCGCCCGCGCCCAGGATCGCGCCGGTGGGGGCGTCCTCCGACACCAGGTACAGCGCGCCGGGCATGACCTTGTCCGGCGCGAACGCCTTGAACGCCTCGTCGGGAAACAGGCCTTCGGTCATGCGGGTACCCGCGGTCGGGGCGATCGTGTTGACCCGGATGTCGTTCTTGGCCCCTTCGAGCGCGAGCGTCTTGGCGAGCCCGACCAGGCCCATCTTCGCCGCGCCGTAGTTCGCCTGGCCGAACTTGCCGAACAGCCCGGTCGACGACGCGGTCATCAGGACGCGGCCGTAATTCTGCTGCCGCATCTGCTCCCAGCACGCCTTGGTCGCATAGGCCGAACCCAACAGGTGGACGCGGACCACGAACTCGAAGTCGGCGGGCTCCATCTTGGCGAAGGTCTTGTCGCGCAGCACGCCCGCGTTGTTGATCAGGATGTGGACTCCGCCCCAGCGCGCCACCGCGCGCGCGACCATCGCGGCCATCTGGTCGTAATCGGCGACGCTGCCGCCGTCGGCCATCGCCTCGCCGCCCGCCGCCTCAATCTCGGCGACGACCTGGAGCGCCGCATCCGACTGGCCGACGCCGTCGCGCGCCGCGCCCAGATCGTTGACGACGACGCGAGCGCCGCGGCGGGCGAGCTCCAGCGCATATTCGCGGCCCAGGCCGCCGCCCGCGCCGGTGACGATCGCGACTTTCCCGTCGAAGCGGATAGGCATGATAACGGGCGCTCCCTGCGTTGCGGAAGCGCCCGTCCCTAAACTTTCAGGTCAGCCGCGCAAGCGGATCAGCGTCCGCCGCGCTGCATGCACTTGTCGTACTGGCCCTTCTTGCAGATCGGATACCTCGCGAGCGGCGCGGGGGCGGGATAGGCCTCCGACGGCGACGGCGCGGCGCGGAAGGTCGGGGTGACGCCCGGCTGCATCGTGCCCGTCATCGCGGGCTGCGAGGGCTGGTAACCGCCCATCGGGGTCGAACCGTCGGTAGAACCCATCGTGCCGCCCGTCGTGGGAGTGGACATGGTCTGGCCCTGCGTCGTCATGCCCCTGGACGCATCGTTCATCGGCGCCTGGGTCCCCGCGGGGGCGGAAGGCGACGATGCGCCGGGAGCCGGGGTCGTCGCAGGGTCGCTCGTCTGGGCGGGATCGGCCGTGGTCGGCGTGGCGGCGCCAGGGGCCTGCATGTCCGCGCCGCCGGTCGGCGGGGTGGCGGTCTGCGCCAGCGCGGGAACGGCCAGCATCGCGGTCGCGGCCAAGAGGATGAGCTTCATCGCGGGTCTCCTAAGGAATGTCGGTACGCCATCGCACCAGCGCCCCGGTCAAACGCCCGTGTGCGGTGTTGGGTCCGTTGTTTCGCAACCGCCCCGCCGCACGACGAAGCGCCGCCGCTATTCGCTCGCGTCGAGCGAATAGCCCGCCGAGCGGACGGTGCGGATCACGTCCGGGCGATCGCCGACGTTGATCGCCTTGCGCAATCGGCGGATGTGGACGTCGACGGTGCGCGCTTCGATGTCCGAATCGTGCCCCCAGACCGCGTCGAGCAGCCGTTCGCGCGAGAACACCCAGCCTGGATGCTCCAGGAAGTGCTTCAGCAGCCGGAACTCGGTGGGGCCGAGCGGCACCGTTTCGCCGCCGCGCTTCACCTTGTGGCCGACCGTGTCCATCTCGATGTCGCCATAGGTGAGCGCCTCGCCCGCAAGCGCGGGCCGGACGCGGCGCAGCACCGCGCCGATGCGGGCGACCAGCTCGCGCGGGGAGAAGGGCTTGGTGACGTAATCGTCGGCCCCGGTCTCCAGCCCGCGGACGCGGTCCTCCTCTTCGCCGCGCGCGGTGAGCATGATGCTCGGCACGTTGGCGGTCTCGGGCGCGCGGCGCAGCCGGCGGCAGACCTCGATTCCGGACAGTCCCTCGACCATCCAGTCGAGCAGCACGATGTCGGGCGCGCGTTCGCGGGCGAGCAGCAGCGCCTCCTCGCCGTCGGGGGTGTGCGCGACGTCGAAGTCCTCGCGCTTGAAGGTGTAGACGAGCAGTTCGGCCAGAGCGGCGTCGTCCTCGACCAGCAGCATGGTGGCGCGCGCCATGTCAGCCCTTTGCGCGTCGGTTCAGCGATGCTGGACCGAATTCGGGATCGCCGCCGCGTTCGCGGTCGGCCATGGGAGCGCCGGTGGCCGCGAAATAGACCATCTCGGCGACGTTGGTCGCATGATCCCCGATCCGCTCCAGGTTCTTGGCGACGAACAGCAGGTGCGCGACCTGGCTGATCGTCTTGGGGTTCTCGACCATGTAGGTGACGAGGGTGCGGAAGATCGAATCGTAGAAGTCGTCGAGCGCGAGGTCGCTGTCGCAGACCCCTACCGCCGCCTCGGCGTCGCGCGCGGCGAAAGCGTCGAGCGCGTCGCGAACCATCTCGGACGCCATCCGGCCCATCGCGGGCAGGATCGAGACGGGCTCGATCCGGTGTTCGCCGTCGATCAGCGGAACCCGGCGCGCGATGTTCTTCGCGTAGTCGCCGATCCGCTCCACGACGCCGGCGATCTTCAGCGCGGCGACGACCTCGCGCAGATCGACCGCCATCGGCGCGCGCAACGCGATCACCTGCACCGCGAGCCGCTCGACCTCGGCCTGCAGCGCGTCGATCGCCTTGTCGGCGGCGCGCACCTCCGCGGCAAGTTCGGGGTCGTTGCGCGCGAGCGCCTTCATCGCGCGCGCGATCGCGTCCTCGGCGAGCCCGCCCATCTGCGAGATTAGCCCGCGCAGGCGGCCGATGTCGGCGTCGAACGCCTTGACGGTATGTTCGGTCACTAACCGTACCTTCCGGTGATATAGTCGCGGGTGCGGGTCTCGCGCGGGTTGGTGAACAGCTCGGACGTCGCGCCGTATTCGACCAGCGTGCCGAGGTGAAAAAAGGCGGCAAGTCGTTTACCCTTCTTTACGCAGGCATAAGTCTTATTATCAACAACTCTTTTTCGCCCAGCAATTTTGCATGCGGTATTTTCAACGTTATTAACAGCGCCGTTATTAACGAG
>SXHP01000226.1 GCA_005773165.1 Sphingomonadales bacterium
CCACCAAGCCGATCGGAAGCGGCACGGGGCTCGGCCTGTCCATGATCTACGGCTTTGCGCGCCAGTCGGGCGGGCAGGTCCGCATCCACTCGACACCCGGACAAGGCACCACCGTCACCCTGTACCTCCCCGGCGACAGCCAGGCCGCGATCAGCGAGCCCGAACCGGCGCCACTGTCCCGCGCGCCGCGCGCGGTCGGCGGTGAGACGGTTCTCGTGGTCGATGACGAGGAGTCCGTGCGGCTGCTGGTGTCGGAGACATTGGCGGACCTCGGCTATACGGCGCTGGAGGCAGCCGACGGGTCGGCCGCCCTCAAGCTGCTGGCAGCCGATCGCGCGATCGACCTGCTGGTCACCGACGTGGGGCTGCCCGGGATGAACGGCCGCCAGCTCGCCGATGCGGTGCGTGCGACCCGACCGGGGCTGGAGGTGCTGTTCATCACCGGCTATGCGGAGAACGCCGTGCTGAACCACGGCCATCTCGAACTGGGCATGGAGATCATCACCAAGCCGTTCGCGATGGAGGCGCTTGCCACCCGCATCAAGGCTATGATCGACAGCTAAGCAGCTGAATCAATCGATCGCGATCACGCCGAGGGCGGACGCTGATATTAGAGGCTATCGGGAGCAGGCAATGGTTGGTAGTGCTGTTGTGTGGGACGAGAACACGGAAGACGATTATCAGCTCGCGAGCGGAAGAAGCGAGAAGCTGCAGCCGCTTGTGTCGGTCCGGCTATTGCGCGGATCCATCTCGATCTGGCGGCCCGCCGCATGGACTGGCGACGAAGTGCAAGCAGTCACAAGCTCGCGAGCGTCGCATAAGCTGACTGATTTAACATAATCTATGTTATCGGACTGGCAGATTTGCTACACCGATCAGGTGTTTAGGGGCTTGTTGCGCCCTTACCCGATCAGCGACGTTCTTTCGCGCAAGCGCTGCTCCCGCTCGACAAGCCATGCGCGAAACTGCTCCAGAATGTCGTCGACGTCCAGACCCGTCCGTTGATGATGCGCCACGACGCGCGCGCGGAGCGGCGCCGGCCAGCGGGTGCTTTCGCGGACCAGCGTCGCCTGTACCCATTTGGGCGTGCTGGCGAGCAGCCATTCGAGCGAATGCCGTTCGTAAGCGGGCCTCACGCCCGACATCAGGCGGCTGACCGGCTCACCGGACAGCAGCGCAATGACAGCACATGAGACGTGAGCACGATACGCGGGCGACAACTCTTGAAAGGGCTGCTCTTCCCAGGTTTGCGGCTCGTGATTCGGCAGATTCGGCAGCAGCGGGCTGTTGAACAGGTTGATGCGGCTGGTGCGGTTGATGTCGGGCGCGAGCAAAGCTCGCGTGAGCCCGTCCAACACGGCGAGGAACTGCCGAGCCGAGACCTGCCCTATCCCGATCAGCGACGCAGACCTGCCGAGCAGCGCCTTCCGGAACTCGCCATCGAAGGCGAACAGCCGGTTTAAGACGGCGGTCACCTCCTCCGCCCGACAGTCTGACGCGGGTCTCGGACCGCTCCAATGGTTTGTTCTGAGAGGGATGCCGCAGTCGGTGCAGATGAACTCGATCCGGCTTCGCCAGCTAAAGCGGGGCTCATGGTGGGGCTGACAGCGGCGGCAGAAGTCCTGCCGCCAGGTGCCGTGTCGGTGACAGAAGATGAGCGGGAGCGCCGCTTCGGTATCGAGGTAGGCGCCACCTGTGGTATGCCCCTCAGCGAGGCAAGCATGGCACCAAGCGAGATCGAGGTCGCCTCGGGCTCGCCCTTTTTCGTCGGTTCGTGGCAACCAGGCCGTCGCCAGTCTCGGCCAGCGGCGCTTCAGGTCGAGGCGCATGACCGCATCCTGATCGACGCGGAGCCGCTGCGCCGCGCATCTCGCCTCCGACCCCTTCCAACCTACGTCCGCTCTGGCCCTGATGCCTGAGCTACCCCTGAAGAGCTCCTGCCGCAACTCGACGAGGGAGACCTCATAACAAGCGGCGGTGCGCGCCAACCAAGAGGAGATCAGCTCGTCAGGATGAGGTCGTGGCGCGATCGGCAGCGCCCGGCACGGCTCAGACCGTTTCATTCGCCCGCGCCCGCCCGCGGCGCTGGGCAAGCACCTTCATGCTGACCGAGGGCAGCACGAGGTCGGCAGCATCGAGGTCGCTCGCCTCGATACATTCGCTGCCGTTCTCGATCGCACGGACAGCCAGCGTCTCGACCAGGCGGAAGATGCGCCCGGTATTGCCGTCGGAAAGATCGAGTACCGACGTGCGGCAACGCTCCTCTTCCAGCTGTGAAGGTCTCCGAAGCGGCAGGATCGCAGATAGCGTGACGATCAACAGGCGGAACGCTTCGTCGTTCTGCCACCGAGCCAGCTCGACCGCGTCGAACCGCTCGGCGAGCGCCGCGTCGGTGAGCAGCGCCGCCTGCGCCTCGTGATTGCCGGTGCAGACGAGCGGGATCTGCAGGTCGTTCGCGAGATAGCGGAGCGTGTTGAGGAAGATGCGCTGCTGGCGCGGCGTGCAGGCCAGCATATGGTTGATCTCATCCAGTATCAGCATGCGAGCACCCACCTGCCCCATCAGCCGGCGAGTCAGGAGGCGCGCACGCTGCGTGTCCCCCCGCGCGGCGAAGCCGGCGCCGAGCTCCTCGAGCACCTCGCCGTAGAACTCGCCGTCGGTAGGCTGCGGTGGAAGCTGGACGGCGACAACCGGTATCGTCGCCACGCCGATCGCCTCGTTGAACCCGCGCGGGTTCTCTGCCTCAAAGCGCTCCACGATGCGCGACTTGCCCATGCCGGTTTGGCCGTAGATCAGCAGGCACGGCATGCGCGTGCGCGGCGGATAGCGCAGCATCGCGTCCAGCGTCTTGCGCACCGCTTCCGCCTTCGGGAAGCCGAGCCACCGATCCTTGCGGATCCAGGCGATCCGGTCGGCGTCGGGCCAACGCGCGCGCTCGCGATAACTTTCGGCGAGATGGGAGAGGTCGCTCATCGGGGCATCTCCTCGACAAGATACGGAAGCGCCTTCTGATCGCCGTCCGTCCTCTCCTCTACCGCAGATGCGCCAACGGCACGGGTTACCTGCTCAAGCCGGCCCTTGCTGCCACCCCTCGCCCGACGGGCGTCGCGCAGTGCCGCTTTGGTCCGCTGAAGCGCGAGCCGCGCGGCTTTGGTCTTGTGCGCCGCTTCTGCGACGATCGATCGCTGGGTCTCCACAGCCTGGAAGATCAGCGTCTCGTCGACAGCCTGCTGGCCGCGCTCCCGCAAAGTGCGAACCGCCTCCCTCTGTTCCCAGCGGGTGATCGCGGGACGCCGCAGATCGCGATAGGGCACCTCGAGGTGCTCGCCATGTGGTAGCTCGAGCCAGACGCGCGAAAGGTCGCGGGGATCCCAGCGCACCGGCATCGTCTGCCCCGGCCGCGTGTACCAGCAGGATAGCGCATCATCCCAATAGTGGGTGCGGAACAGCTCGATGCCGTGTGGTGTCACGGCGCGCAGCTCGCAGGGTAGAAAGTCGAACAGGAACGCGGCATCGTCGGCCGGAAGGCGGACCAGCTCCGGGCGTCGTTCCACCCCCTCGGCCCAAGCAAGGGCGGGCGGAATGCCGATCCCGCGGTGCCGCTCCGCATGATATGGGCCGATGATCTGCGCGGCGAGCCAGACTTCCAGCTCGCTCAGCGTCATGCACGCCTCACCTTCCGCATCGTAGTCGCCACGCTCGGCGACGTTAGAGAATGTAGTTCCGGGTAGGAGGTGGACGACCCCCATCATCGTGCCAATCAGCCGCTCGATGTGACCGCCGAAGTGCGGCCGGCGCACCGGCCGATATTCGAGCGCAATCGAATGAGCTCGGCAGCCGCGCTTCAGCGCGTCTGAGCGGTGCTCGCGCGCGTTGTCGAGGTGCAGCCGATCCATGAGCCCCTGGCTGTCCCACGGTGCCTTCATGCTCCGCTCGGCCAGCCAGTCCCCCTTGGGGAGAACGGCGTGCCGCATGCACATGCCGACCGACACAGCGGACGGCGCCAGCATGTCGAGATGGAAACCCGGCACGGTTCGGCTCGCCACGTCGATCATCAGCGTGAGCCAGGGCCGGCCGATAGGCTTGCGATACAGCTCGTCGACAACGATCACGTCGACCAGCGTGTGGTCCGACTGGACGAGCTCAAGCGCGTAGTCCGCTTCGAGCACGCCTCGCGTTGGCTCCCACTTGTCAGCGGCTGCCTTGGCACCCTGTCTGCGGGCCGTAACGATTTGGGGAGCGAGCCGGTCCAACCGGGCCTGGATCGCCTTTGTGCTGGGCACCTTAATCCCGATCTTCGTTCCTTCGTGTCGCAGCCAGCGGCGGAGCGCCTGAACGCGAGGCTTCTCGAGCGTGAGATAGAAATCAGCGATGCCGCGAGCGATAAGATGCTCAGCGGCGGCCGAGAGCCGCTGCTCCCCCTTCTCCCTTCCTCGCGGTCGCGGCAGCAGTGACGCCGCAGCGGGCGAGGCTCGGTAGAGCTGCAGGAGCTTGTGGAAGCGAGCGCGGCCGAGTTCCAGCTGGGCCATGGCTTGGGCGGCCACATCGCCGGGCACGCGCGTCATCGAGGCCAGCGGGCGAATGATCTTCTCGCGGCGATGCGCCTCCGCCCAGTGGGCGTCGCTCGCCGTCCTCAGGTCCGCGGTTCGCATTATACGACGCCTCGGCTGGTCCCAGCTGCCCGATCTCGTCCGCTGTTTCGGTAAGAATGTCCACTGTTTCAAGTGCAGGTCTTCGCTCAGCGGCAATCTAGCCGCGAGTCCACCCTTTCAAGAGAACCGACACTTGCGGACGATCGAACGCCCGTCAATGGGCGAGTGCCGTCAGACTGCTCTGTCCTACAACCCGCCCGCCGTGCCAAGAAGCCGCGACCCGGTGCCGGTGCGGTGCCCGCTCTTTCTCAGGCATGCAGAAATGAAAACGTCATGGCAATCGGCCGTCGTAATTGATCGCATTTGCGGCAACTTTGACAACTTCGGGCAAGCGCTTGCACGCCTCATACGCGCGATCTTTGGGACCTACCGCGCCCGCCGCACCCGTGTAGGACGCGACTTTCCAGTGACCTTTCGCGCTCGGCGAACGGCGTCAATCGCCTCTCCTTAGCCTCTCCTTCCGCCGGTCAGGCGGCCCTGTCCTGTGTTCGCCGCAGACGTTGGCTAAGCGTCTTCTTCTTGAGCCCTCTCCCGCTTGCGGGAGAGGAGTGCCGGGTTGGTCATGCCCCCGGCATGACCTGAACAGCGCGGGGCGCTGTTCACCCGACACTGGTGAGGGTCTTCTTCTTCTGAGTGCGTCGCGCCGGGCCCTCACCCTGGCGCTTCGCGCCTGTCCCTCTCCCGCTTGCGGGAGAGGGCTGGATCACCGCCGCACGTACCGCTGGCTCAGAAAATTAAACACCGGCAGCGCCTCGTGCGTCCCGTACCCGAACCACGCCGCATTCTCCCAGTCCGATCCCTTCCCCCAGCGCGTCCCGCACCGCGTCGACACCCAGTTCGGCTCCCAATAGACCACCCCCGCCCCGCCCGCGTCGACCGTCAGCTGGGTGATGTCGACCATGAAGCGTTTCTGCCCCTCGGGCGTCGCGGGATAGCCCTTCACCAGCGCATCCTGCCCCAGCAGGTTGGTCGCGGTGTCCGCCGGCTCCAGCGTGAACGGATAGCCCGTTTCCACCAGGATCACGTCCGCCCCGTACCGCGTCCGCGCGGTCGCGATCGTCTGCTTCAGCTGCGCGAGCGACCATTTCGACCATTTGCTGTAATAGCTGATGCCGACAATGTCGTAATCGGTCACGCCCGCCTTCTTAGCGGCATCGAACCACGGCAGCACGAACTCGGGCTGCGCGATGTGGAGCATGACGCGGGGATTGATCGACGCGGTCCGCCCGACCTCGCGCACCGCGGCGATCCCCGCGTTGAACAGCTTGGCGTTGCGGGTCCAGTCGATCGGCACGGTCTCCTTGCCGCCGAGCAGCTCGGGATTGGTCTCGTTGCCGACCTGCACCATTTCGGGCATCGCCCCGTCCGCGTCCAGGCGGCGGAGCGTGTCGCGGGTGAAGTCGCCCAGCGCCTTGGCCTGTGCCTCGGTGCTCAGCCCCTCCCAGGCTTTCGGGGTCAGCTGCTTGCCGCCGTCGGCCCAATCGTCCGAGTAATGGAAGTCGAGCAGCACCTGCATCCCCGCGGCCTTGGCGCGGCGGATCGTCTTCAGCACATCCGGGTAATTGCTGTACTTCGTCCAGGTCGCATCATTCCACAGCCGCACCCGGACGATGTTGCCGCCCTTGGCCGCGAGCAGCGCGAAGGGGTCGACCGGCTTGCCGCCAGACCGGTACACCGCGCCGCAATCCTCCATCTCGTTGACGTAGGACAGGTCGCCGCCGAGCCACAGCCCGCCCTTCGGCTTGGGCGCGAGCGGCCCCGCGTGCGCCGCGCCTGCGAGCAGCAGCGCCGCCGCGCCGGTTCCCGCCATCAGCCCGCGCCAATTGCCCATCATCGCCTCTCCTTTTCATTTGTCCGATAAATGGGGAGCGCTTCCAGTCAACTGCTTACGTCGTCGGGCGCTCGGGTCGTTGAACGGTCTCGGCGCGCTCCAGTCCGCACGCCTCGCCCAACTCCACCTGCATCGTCGCGTGCCCGATCCCGAAGCGGTGATGGAGCATGTCCTGCGCCGCGCGGAGGAAGCCGTCACCGGGCGATCCTGCGGGCATCACCAGATGCGCGGTCAGCACCGGCTCGGTCGTGCTCATCGGCCAGATATGAAGGTCGTGAACCCGCGTCACCCCCGGCAGCTCGGCGAGCGCCGCCGCGACCCGGTCGTAATCGATCCCGCGCGGCACCGCGGCGAGCGCCATCTCCACCGTTTCGCGCAGCAGGCCCCAGGTCTGCCAGACGATCAGCGCGGCGATGGCGAGGCTGACGACCGGATCGATCCAGGCGACCCCCGTCCACAGCATCGCGAGCCCCGCGACGACCACGCCCGCGGAGACCAGCGCGTCGCTCGCCATGTGGAGGTACGCGCCGCGGATGTTGACGTCGCCGTGCCGCCCGCGCGCGAACAACCAGGCGGTCGCGCCGTTGACGACGATTCCCGCCGCCGCGACCGCCGCGACCACCCCGCCCGGCGCGGCTTGCGCGTGCCCGGAATCGAGCAGCCGCTCGACCGCCTCCAGCACGATCGCGCCGACCGCGACGAGCAGCAGCAGCGCGTTGAGCAGCGCCGCCAGGATCGTCGAACCCTTCAGCCCATAGGTGAACCGCTTCGACGGCGCGCGCCGCGCCAGCGCCGCCCCGCCCCAAGCGACGACCAGGCCGAGCACGTCCGACAGAGTGTGCCCCGCATCCGCCAGCAGCGCGACCGACCCCGCCCACAGCCCCGCCGCGCCTTCCGCCGCGACGAAGCCGAGGTTGAGCGCGATGCCGATCGCGAACGCGCGGTCGAACGTTGCGGGCGCGTGATCGTGGCGCCCGTGCCCGTGCCCGTGTCCATGTCCGTGCGCGTGACCGTGCCCCACCGGCGCGTCAGGACTTGTTGAACAATCCGCCCAGCGCGCCGAGCACCCCGCCCGCGCCGCCGCCTTGCCCGAGCAGCGAGGCGAAATGCCCCAGCGCGCCCTCGCCGCCCAGTTGCGCGACGATCTGCTGCAGCGTGTCGGGGTTGAGCCCGGTGTCCCCCGCCGCCTGCGCCACGGTGTCCCCGGGCTGCGGATGCGCCTTTGCGAGCGCGGCGACCGCGGCTTCGACCTGCTCGGGGCTCAGCCCGACGTGCTGGCCGAGGTTCTTCAGGTCGACGTTGGTTCCGGTCTGGCCGAGCAGGCCGTCGAGCAATGACATGAGCGAGACTCCTTGTGCGGGTGACGTAGCATGCACGCTCGCATCAACGCACGTCCCCCGATTTCGTCACCCCGGATACCTCGACGAGCTCGGTAGAGCCTTGTTCCGGGGTCCGGCGTGCGGCAGGCGAAGCGGATGGCGGCTCAAGGACCATCGCCCGCGCTCCCGATCGAAGCGGTCCTCCCAGACCTGCTCGCCACGCTGGCCGACTCGCCCAACGCGGTCCTCGTCGCACCCCCGGGCGCGGGCAAGACGACCGCGGTCGCGCCCGCGCTCCTCGACCAATCCTGGTGCGCGGGCGAGATCCTGCTCCTCTCCCCCCGCCGCCTTGCCGCCCGCGCCGCCGCCGAGCGGATGGCGGCGCTCGCGGATGAGCCCGTCGGCCGCACCTACGGCTACGCCACCCGGCTCGATGCGAAGCGCTCCGCCGCGACCCGTGTGACGGTGGTGACCGAGGGCATCTTCGTCGCGCGCATCCAGGCCGATCCGGAGCTCGCGGGCGTGTCGGCGGTGCTGTTCGACGAGGTTCACGAGCGCAGCCTCGACGGCGACTTCGGCCTTGCGCTCGCGCTCGACGCGCAAAGCGGGCTTCGACCGGACCTGCGGCTCGTCGCCATGTCCGCAACGCTCGACGGCGCACGCTTCGTAAGACTGATGGGCGACGCGCCCGTGATCGAGAGCGAGGGCCGCAGCCATTCGCTGACGCTCCGCCACATCGGCCGCGACGATGCGCGGATCGAGGATGCGATGACCTCCGCGATCCGGCGCGCTTGCCAGGAGGCGGAAGGCGGCGTGCTCGCCTTCCTGCCCGGCGTCGCCGAGATCGAGCGGGTCGCCGAGCGTATCGGCGACCTGCCCGGCGTCGCGCTCCACCGCCTCCACGGCTCGCTCGACCCCGCCGCGCAGCGCGCCGCGATTCGGCCCGAGCCAAACGGTCTGCGCAAGCTGGTGCTCGCGACGAGCATCGCCGAGACCAGCCTGACCCTCGACGGCATTCGCGTCGTCGTCGACTCGGGCCTCGCCCGCCGCCCCCGCTACGACCGCGCCGCGGGCATGACCCGCCTCGTCACCGAGCGCGCGAGCCAGGCGGCCGCCACCCAGCGCGCGGGCCGCGCCGCGCGGCAGGGGCCGGGCGTGGCGTACAGGCTGTGGGAGGAGGCGGCGACCGCAGGCCTGCCGCGCTTCGATCCGCCCGAGATCCTGGAGGCCGACCTCTCGGCCCTCGTGCTGGCGTCGGCGATCTGGGGCGTCACGGACCCGCGCGCGCTCCAATGGATCGACCCGCCCCCCGACGCCGCGGTGAGCGAAGCGAAGGCGCGGCTGCTGTCGTTGGAAGCGCTCGACATGGACGGCCGCCCCACCGCCCACGGCCGCGCGATCGCGGCGCTGCCGATGCCGCTCCGGCTCGCGCACATGCTGATCCGAGCGGGCGAGCGCGGCATGGCGCGCACCGCGGCGGAGGTCGCGGTGCTGCTCGGCGAGCGCGGGCTGGGCGGCAACGATGTCGATCTCGAAGCGCGCGTACGACGGTTCCGGGGCGAACGCGGACAGAAGGCGGAGGCGGCGCGCAAGCTGGCGGAGCGCTGGGCGCGTCTTGCTACAAAAGCGACAACGCCAGAACATCTTCGTCACCCCGGGCTTGACCCGGGGTCCCGCTTGTTTCCCGGCGCAAGAAGAAGCGAGACCCCGGCTCAAGGCCGAGACGACGAGGCGGAATACAGGAAGGCAGAAGGGGTCGCCCTCTGCCTCGCCCTAGCATTTCCCGACCGCATATCCCGCCGCCGAGACCCCTCCGGCGAGACCTGGGCCTCCGCCGGCGGCCGCGGCTTCCGCCTCGACCCCACCCTCTCCCTCGCCCGCTCGGAATGGCTCGCAGTCGCCGAGACGCAAGGATCGGCGTCGGGCGCGCGCATCCTCTCCGCCGCCGCGATCGATCAGGCCGCGGTCGAAACCATCTTCGCCGACCGCATCGAGACCCGGCGCACCGTCGCCTTCGACCCCGCCACCGGCGGCGTCCAGGCGACCCGCGAGCGCCGCCTCGGCGCGATTCGCCTGTCGAGCGGTCCCGACGCGCAGGCCGACGCCGAAGCGATCGCCGCCGCGCTGGTCGACGGCGTCCGCACCCACGGCCTCGCGCTGCTGCCGTGGAGCGAGAGCGCGCAAGCCCTTCGCCGCCGCGCCGCCTTCGCCGGGGTCGCGCTAGACGACGCCGCGCTCCTCGCGCAGCTCGACGAATGGCTCTCCCCGCTCGTCGCCGGCCGCCGCCGCCTCGATGCGATTCCATCGGGCGCGCTCACCGAGCGCTTGCGCGACCTCATCGGCTGGAACGCGATGCGCGAAGTCGACCGCATCGCCCCGCCCGACTTCACCACGCCTGCGGGCAGCACCCACGCGATCGATTACGGCGCGGAAGCCGGTCCCACGGTCGAGCTTCGCGTCCAGTCGCTCTTCGGCCTGTCCGAGCACCCGACCGTCGGCGCCGCCCGCACGCCGCTCGTCCTCAGCCTCACCTCGCCGGCGGGCCGCCCGATCCAGACGACCCGCGACCTCCCCGGCTTTTGGCGGGGCAGCTGGTCCGCGGTCGCCAAGGAGATGCGCGGCCGCTACCCCAAACATCCCTGGCCCGAAGACCCCGCCGCGGCCCCGGCGACGCTGCGCACCAAAAACGCGGATGCGCGTTTGAACAAGACGCGATAAGGACCGCTCATGCCCACCACCCGCATCTTCCAGCGCCCCAAGAACGCGATGCAGTCCGGCAAGTACCGGACCGACCATTGGCAGCTCGAGTTCGAGCCCGCCGAGCCCAAGCGCCCCGACCCGCTCACCGGCTGGGCGGGCAGCGGCGACGTGCGCGATCAGGTGCGGCTCGGCTTCCCGACGCAGGAGGCGGCGGTCGCCTATTGCGAGGCGCAGGGGTTCGATTACGTCGTCGTTCCCGCGCCCGAGCGGAAGCTTAAGCTGCAGGCCTACGCGGATAACTTCAGATAAGGGCCTGTCCTACAGGCTGAGCGCGGCCTAAGGTCGCCCAAGCTCTTTCCGATCGTCGATACCGCCCTCGTTCCCGTTGGCGTTTGTGCCGCTGGAGCATGTGATTGCTTCCTCCGTCACCCCGGCCTTGTGCGGGGTCCAGCGATCGGCAAGCGACACGGCAAGAGGCTCCAGCCGCCTCGCTCGCGGGCCGCGGTCGCCGATAGTGTCTACTTCGTGTCAACTTTGACGGTCGGTCCGTTACACGGCAGTCGCGGCGCCACGGCCTCGCGAGCCCGCTTCCTCTTCGCTGTGGCAAAGCATCGCGTCGGCGGCTATGGCACGCGCCGTCGCCGTTCCGGAGGAAACCCGCCGATGCGCATCGTCATCGCATCCGATCACGCCGCCGTCGCGCTCAAGGCGACGCTCACCGCGTGGCTGCGCGAGCGCGGTCACGAGATTCTCGATCTCGGCACCGACGGAACCGCCAGCGTCGATTATCCCGATTACGGCTATGCGGTCGCCGAAGTGCTCGCGAGCGGACGCGCCGATCGCGGCGTCGCCTTGTGCGGGTCGGGGATTGGAATCATGATCGCCGCCAATCGCGTGCCCGCCTGCCGCTGCGCGCTTGTCTCCGAACCGCTGTCGGCGCGGCTCGCGCGCACCCACAATGATTGCAACGCGATCGCGATGGGCGCGCGGCTGATCGGCGACGACATGGCCAAGGCGTGCCTTGAAGCGTTCCTCTCGGCCGACTTCGAGGGCGGCCGTCACCAGCACCGCGTCGACAAGCTGACGCATCCGGAGGTTCCCGCATGAGCACCCAGCCCCAGACCCTCGCCGACGTCCAGCCGCCATATGCTGTTGGGGGCGGCTTCTTCACCCGCACCCTCGCCGAGGCCGACGCAGCGGTGTTCGATGGCATCGCGCAGGAGCTCGCCCGCGAGCAGACCCAGATCGAACTGATCGCGTCGGAGAACATCGTGTCGCGCGCCGTCCTGGAGGCGCAGGGATCGGTGTGC
>SXHP01000227.1 GCA_005773165.1 Sphingomonadales bacterium
GGCGATGGTGTAGGCGTCGAAGAAACGGTCCGGGAAGGTGAGCGTTTCCGCATTTGCTTCGGTCCAGACCAGCCCGTCGACGCCTCGCCTGGCCGCGCGGTCGATGCCGACCGCGAGCATGTCGGGGTTGATGTCGGCGACCGTCACCAAAGCGCCCGATGCGGCCAGGCGGAAGGCGATGTCCCCGGTGCCGCCAGCCATGTCGAGGATCTGCTCGCCCGACCTCGGCTTCACCCGACGGACGAAGCGGTCCTTCCACAGCCTGTGCATGCCGCCGGACATGGCGTCGTTCATCAGGTCGTACTTCGCGGCCACGCTGGTGAAGACGCCGCCGACGCGGGCGGTCTTCTCGGCGGGAGCGACGTCTTCGTAGCCGAAGGAGACGGTATCGGTCATGCGCATGCGCTCTAGCGCTCTGTTGCAAGCGCGTCACCCCGGCGAACGATGAGACCGTTCCCCGCGCCGACTGCAGGCGGCGGAAGCCCCCTGCTTCCGCTGGAGTGACGGAGCGCTTATGTGCCCGCCATGCCCGAACTTCCCGAAGTAGAGACCACGGTGCGTGGGTTGGCGCCCGTGCTCGCAGGGCAGCGGCTGGCGACGGTTGAGCCGCGGCGGGCGGACCTGCGTAAAGCCATTCCGGTCGATTTGCGCCAGCGTATGCAGGGCGCGATCGTGACGGCGCTTGGACGGCGCGCGAAGTACGGGCTCGTCGAGACCGACCGCGGCGACACGATGATCTTTCACCTCGGCATGTCGGGGCGGTGGCGGGTCGATCCCGATGAGCTGCTCGCGCACGATCACCTCCTGGTCGAGACCGAGGCGGGCCGTAGCGTGGTGCTCAACGACCCGCGGCGTTTCGGCTTTCTCGACCTGTGGAGAACCGGCGACCTCGACGCCTACCCGCCCTTTGCCGCGATGGGGCCCGAGCCGCTCGGGCCGGACTTCGACGCGCGCTATCTCTGCGCAGCGTTCGAGGGCCGCGCCGCGCCGGTCAAGGCGCTGCTGCTCGACCAGCGGATCGTCGCCGGGCTAGGCAACATCTATGGGTGCGAGGCGCTGCACCTCGCCGGAGTCGAACCGGGGCGTCCGGGGGGCCGGATCGGCAAGGCGCGGATCGGGCGGTTGGTCGAAGCGGTCCGCGCGGTGCTGCTCGCTGCGATCGAGGCGGGGGGATCGACGCTCCGCGACTATGCGCGGCCCGACGGCGAGCTCGGCTATTTCTCCAAGCAATGGCGCGCCTACGGCCGCGAAGACGAGCCGTGCGGCTGCGGAGGCACCGTCCGGCGCCGGGTCGACTCAGGGCGGTCGACCTTCTGGTGCCCGGCCTGTCAGCGCGGTTGACCCGGCGACCGCCACCGGTTAAGGGGCACGCCTTCGAAAGGACGGCCGTTCGCGGTCTCGTCCCTCTTCCACACGAAATCGATCAGAGGCAAGAATGGCGAACACGCCGCAGGCGAAAAAGCGTATCCGTCGCAACGAGCGTCGCGCGGAAGTGAACGGCAACCGGGTCGGCCGCATCCGCACCTTCGTCAAGAAGGTCGAGGCGGCGCTGGCGTCGGGCGACAAGACCGCGGCGTCCGCGGCGCTCGCAGCGGCGCAGCCTGAGTTGGCGCGGGGCGTGGCCAAGGGCGTGCTCCACAAGAACACCGCCAGCCGCAAGTTCGCGCGTCTGACCAAGCGGCTCACCGCGCTCGCCTGACGCCTTTTCGCACGCGTAGCATCACCAAAGGCCCGCCGGGAACCTCCTCGGCGGGCCTTTTGGCGTGTCGATCGTAACGCTGGCGGAACGGATCAGGATCAATGACGAGAATGCTAGGATTCGCAGCGATTCGAGCTGTTGCGCGGATGCTCTGGGTACCAAAAGCTCAACCGACACAACTACTTATGAGATAGTTGAACGGGTTTCCGCGGCTGGAGCCCTGTCAACATGCATGTGACAAATTTGTTTCCTTGATCGACTCGCGCAGCCGCTCATAACTGCTCGACGCGGCGCTGGTGTTCATCGGCGCGCTTGAACACAGATTCGGAATCATTGGGCGGCATGAGCCGTTCGGCGGGAGCGCTTGGGCGTTCAAAATGTGCAATCCGCCGTGCTTCGGCGCGTGCGGTGACGGGAGAGTTGTGGGTGGCGGATCAGCAGGGATTTGGTGCGGCGAGTGAGGCGGCGAACGCCTGGACCCGCGTGCGCGCCTCCCTGCGCGAATCGGCGGGCGCGCGGGTGTTCGATCAGTGGCTGAAGCCGATCGCGCTGATCGAGGGCGACGATCCCGACGCGATCCGGCTCGCGCTGCCGTCAGCGTTCATGACCAATTGGGTGCGCAATCATTATGCCGATCGGCTCGCGCTGGAGTTTCGCACCTTGCTCCCGCATGTGCGCTCCGTCGCGATCGAGACCCGCGCCGCGGGGCCGCAGCCGATGACGATCGCCGCGGCCGAGCCGGTCAAGCCGATCGTGCTCGTGCCCCAAGCCGTAGAGATCGAGCGGCCTTCGCTCGACTTGCGTTTCACCTTCGATGCGTTCGTCGTCGATGCGTCGAACCGGGTCGCGTTCAACGCCGCACGCGCCATGGCGGAAGCGGGCGCGCCGCGGTTCAGCCCCCTGTTCCTCCACGCTGGCACCGGGCAGGGCAAGACCCACCTGATGCACGCGGTGGGGCACGAGTTCCTGGCGACTCACCCGGGAGCACGGGTGCTGTGCATGTCGGCCGAGCGGTTCATGTTCGACTTCGTCGCGGCGATGCGCGTGCGCGACACGTTCGCTTTCAAGGCGCGGCTGCGCGGTTGCGACCTGCTGCTGATCGACGACCTCCAGTTCATCGGGGGCAAGGATGCGACGCAGGAGGAGTTCTTCCACACCGTCAACGAGGTGATGGGAGCGGGTAAGCGGGTGGTGATCACCGCCGACCGCTGCCCGCAGGCGCTCGACGGGGTGGAGCCCAGGATCGTGTCGCGGCTGGGCGGCGGGCTTGTCGCCGACATCAAGGCTCCCGATCTGGCGCTGCGCCGCGCGATCCTGGAGAGAAAGTGCCTGAACCTGGGCGTGGCGGTGCCCGCCGACGTGCGCGACCTGCTGGCGGCGCGCATCCACGCCAACATCCGCGAGCTGGAAGGCGCGCTGAACCGGGTCGCGGCCTATGCGCAGCTTACCGGCGAGGCGGTCGACCTCGACTTCGCGGTGGCGACGCTGGGCGACACGCTGCGGGGCGCGCAGCGGCGGGTGACGATTGACGAAATCCAGAAGCGGGTCGGCGAGCATTTCGGCTTGAAGCCGCTCGACATGATCTCCGCGCGGCGAGCGCGCGCGGTAGCGCGACCCCGGCAGATCGCGATGTATCTCGCCAAGCGCCTGACGACGCGCTCGCTGCCCGAGATCGGGCGCAAGTTCGGCGGGCGTGATCACTCGACGGTGATCCATGCGGTGAAGCGGATCGAGGAGCTGCGCGACAGCGACCGGGAGGTCGATGCGGCGGTGCGGGTGTTGTTGCAGGAGCTGGGGGGCTGACCGTCACCTCTCCGGGTCACCGGGAGAGGATAAGGCTACACCTGCAATCCCACCGCCTTTTGCGCCGCGAGCAGCGTCGGCGCGGCGGTCTCGCGGGCCTTGGCGGCTCCCTTCTCGAGCACCGCCGCAACCGCGCCGCGATCGTCCAACAGGCGCGTCATGCGATCGCGGATCGGCCCTAGCGTCGCGATGGCCAAGTCGGCGAGTGCGGGCTTGAAGGCTCCGAAGCCTTGGCCCGCGAACCGCGCCAGAACCGCGTCGACCGGCTCCTCCGACAGCGCGGCGTAGATCGTCACGAGGTTGCGGGCCTCCGGCCGGTCGGCGAGCGCTTCGGCGGCGTCGGGGAGCTCGCCCGGGTCGGTCTTCGCCCTGCGCAGCTTCTGCGCGATCGCGTCATCCGAATCGACTAGGTTGATCCGCGATGCGTCCGATGGGTCGGACTTGGACATCTTGGCGGCGCCGTCGCGCAGCGACATGATCCGCGGCGCCGCGGGAGAGATGAAGGGTTCGGGCTGGGTGAACAGCGCGACGCCGAAGTCGCCGTTGAACTTTGCCGCGATGTCGCGGGCGAGCTCCAGGTGCTGTTTCTGATCGTCGCCCACCGGCACGTGAGGGGCCTGGTAGGCGAGGACGTCGGCGGCCTGGAGGACGGGATAGGTGAACAGCCCGACGCTGGCGCCCTCGCGGTTCTTGCCCGCCTTGTCCTTCCACTGAGTCATGCGGTTGAGCCAGCCCATGCGGGCGGTGCCCGCCAGCAGCCACTGGAGCTCGGCGTGAGCGGGGACCCGCGCCTGATTGAACAGGGTCGAGCGATCGGGGTCTATCCCCGCGGCGACGAGTGCGGCCGCCATCTCGATCGTGTTGCGCGCGAGCTCGGCCGGATCGATCGCCACGGTGATCGCATGGAGATCCGCCAGGAAAAACAGGCAATCGTCGCCCGCACCCATTTGGTCCTGCATCGCGACCCATTGCCGGATCGCGCCGAGGTACTTGCCGAGATGGAGGTTGCCGGTGGGCTGGATGCCGGAGACGACGCGCAATGCAGGATTCCTTAGCGGCGGCGGAGTAGCGCCTTCACGTCGGCCGGGCGAAACGCGCCGGTCGCGAAGGTCGCCGCCGCATAGACTAGGACGCCCGTCGTCACCAGCGCGAGCATCGCGGCCCAGCGCTCGATGGCGGGTCCCGCGACATAGGGCTGAAACAGGTCGTTCAACCACCACATCGCCGCGCCCATAAGCATCGCGGCGAGCGCCAGCCGCCAGACACGGCGTCTGAGCCGAGCGTCGGGGGTGAACTGGCCGCGTTTCGCGAGCGTGCGGTATAGGAGCGCGACGTTGACGATGCTCGCCACCGCGGTCGCGAGCGGCGGACCCATGTGCTGAAGCGGCACGATGAGCAGGAGGTTGAGCGCCAGGTTCACGCCCATCGCGATCGTCGCGTAGCGTACCGGCGTGCGGGTGTCCTGTCGCGCGTAATAGCCGGGCGTCAGCACCTTGACGAGAATGTACGCGGGCAGCCCGACCGAGAAGGCCGCCAGCGCCTGCGCGGTGAAGACCGCGTCGCTCGCGGTGAACTGGCCGTGGCGGAACAGGGCGCCCACGATCGGCACCCCGCAGACGATCAGGGCAGCGGTTGCGGGAAGCGTCAGAAAAAGCGCGAGCTCCAGTCCGCGGTTCTGCGTCTCCATCGCGCCCGCTTCGTCCCCCCGACCGAGCGCCTGGCTGATCGTGGGGAGTAGCACGGTGCCGAGCCCGATGCCGATCAGCCCGAGCGGCAATTGGTTCAGCCGGTCGGCGAAGTAGATGTACGATACCGAGCCCGAAGGAAGCAGCGTCGCGGCGAGCGCCGTCGAGACGACAAGGTTGATCTGCACCGCGCCGGTCCCCGCCGCCGCAGGGCCGATGAGCTTGAGGAGTCGCCTGACGTCCGGATTCAGCCGGGGCGGCTTGATCCGAAGTCGGATGCCGGACCGAACGCAGGCGTACCAGAGCCAGGCGAGCTGAAGCACGCCCGACACGGTCACGGCGATCGCCTGATTGCGGGCGGTGAGCAGCGGCTCGGCCTCGTGGAACAGGAGCAGCGCCGCGATCAGCGTTACATTGAGCAGGATCGGCGCGGCGGCGTTGACCCAGAATTTGTGCAAGGAGTTGAGAATGCCGCCGAGCAGCGAAACCAGGCTGATCAAGAGCAGATAGGGAATCGTCATCCGAGAGAGGGCGACCGCATAGGCGAATTGCGCCTCGTCGACTTCGTTGAAGCCGCCCGACAACGCCCAGGTGATCGGCCAGGCGGCGACCTCCATCACCGCGACCATCACGATCAGCGCGGGGAGCAATACCGACAGCGCGTCCTCAGCGAAGGCGATCCCGTCAGGCAGGCCGCGACCCTCGGGGGCGGCGACCTTGCGATTGAACAGCGGGATGAACGCCGCCGAGAACGCGCCTTCCGCGAACAGCGCGCGGAACATGTTGGGTAAGCGGAAAGCGATCAAGAAGGCGTCGGACGCGAAGCCCGCGCCGACAAAAGTCGCGAACAGCGAATCCCGGACAAGCCCAAGCACGCGGCTGGCGAGGGTGAGCCCGCCGACCGAGCCGAGTGCACGGGCCAGGTTCATCGCTTAGGCTTGGCCGAAGTCTCCGGTCGCCTGCTGCCCGGCGGCTTCCTGCTGCTGCAAGTAGAGCTGCGAGAAGTCGATGGGCTCGAGGAGCAGCGGCGGGAAGCCGCCGTCGCGCACCGCATCCGCGAGCACGCGCCGCGCGAACGGGAACAGGAGGCGCGGGCCTTCGCCCAGCAGGAACGGCTGCACATGCTCCTCGGGAACGTTGCGCAGGCCGAACAGCCCGGCGTAGGTCAGGTCGACGATGAACGCGACCGTGCCCTCGGTTTCGGCGCGAACCTCGATCTTGAGGACGACTTCATGCACTTCCTCGCCGACCTGCGCCGCGCCGATGTTGAACTGGACGTCGATCGCCGGCGCGGCCTGGTTCTGGTAGATCGCGGGCGCATTCGGGTTCTCGAACGACAGATCCTTGACATACTGCGAGATCAGGCCCGCGGCGGGCGCGGTGTCTTCGCCGTTGGCGAGGGGCTGGGTGTCCTGACCGTCCATGTAGCAATCCTTGAGATGGGGGGAGCGAAGCCGCGAGGCGAAGCATATGCTCGGGTGTGGGGCGCGCCTAGCAGCGACGATGCCCTGTTTCAACGCCGCGGGTTTGTATCCGACTGCGAACGGGCCTATATCGCACGCAAGATCGGAGGCGCGGTGCTCTTATACGTCATCATACTAGCGATGATCGCGGGGTTCCTGGCCCTGCGTTTGTACAGCGTGCTCGGAAAGCGGACGGGACATGAGCAACAGCCGCTGGCCCGCACCGCCGACGATCGCCCGGCGCCCGTCGCGATTCCGCGTCAGGTGGACCCGACCTCCGAGGTGCGTGAAGTCGCCGACCGCAATATCGAGGCGCCTGCCGAGCCGGGGCTCCGCGCGATCATCGCCGGCGAGCCCGGGTTCGACGTGGGCCAGTTCTTGGGCGGTGCTCAGGCGGCGTACCGGATGACGCTGGAGGCGTTCTGGCGCGGCGATGAGGAAGCGCTGGCGGAACTGGTCGAGGACGATGTCCGTGCGAGCTTCGCCGAAGCGATCGCCGCACGGCGCGAGGCCGGCGAGACGCTGGACAACCGGTTGGTGCGGATCGAGCGCGCGGTGATCGCCGACGCGCGGCTTTCAGGCCGAGACGCGCGGATCACTGTCCGATTCGACGCCGACATCGCCGCGGTGACCCGCGATGCCGAGGGCAACGTGGTCGCGGGATCGATGACGGACGCGGTGGAGACGCACGACGTCTGGACTTTCGCGCGGACGCTGCGCGCGAGCGACCCCAACTGGAAGCTCGCGGACACCGACGAGGCGTGATGCGCCGCATATGGGTGACCGCGATCGCGCTGGCGCTCGCCGCGTGCGGCGGGCGGATCGTGCCGGTCGCCGGAAACGCGCCGCCGCCGCGATCGTCCGCGAGAGCGGTTGCGCCGCCTTTGCGCATTCCGCCCGCAACTCCGATCTCGCCAATGGCGTCGACGCCGGTGACCGGGGCATCCACGGCCGCCGCGGCTGGGTTGGCGGCGGGGCCGCCGGTCGACTCGCTGCCGATCAGCGAGGAGCAGGCGGAGGCTGCCCGCACCGCGTTCGTTTCGACCTGCCCGGCGCTGCTCACCCGCAGCGATCTGTCGGGGCTGACCCGCAACGCCGATTGGCGCTCGGCGTGCGATGCTGCGCGGAACACGGGCATGGCCGCGCGCGACTTCTTGGCATCCACGTTCGAAGCGGTGCAGGTGGGCGATGGGCGTGCCTTCGCAACCGGCTATTATGAGCCGGAGATCGCAGGCTCGCCGAACCGGGCGCCGGGTTACGAGGTGCCGGTGTATGCGCGTCCGACCGATCTGCTCGACGTCGACCTGGGCCAGTTCTCGGATACGCTGAAGGGCAAGCGCATCCGTGGGCGGATGCTGCGAGGGACGTTGGTCCCCTACGAGGACCGCGCCGCGATCGAGGAGGGCGCGCTGGAGGGGCGGGCGCGTGTGCTCGCCTGGGCGGCCGATCCGGTGGAGTTCTTCTTTCTCCAGATCCAAGGATCCGGGCGGCTTCGCATGCCAGACGGATCGGTCATGCGGATCGGCTACGATAACCAGAACGGGCGCGATTATACGGGGATCGGCAGCCTGATGCGGCAGCGGGGGCTGCTTGCGCCTGGTCAGGCGTCGATGCAGGGGATCGTTGCGTGGCTGCGCGCGAACCCGGCGGAGGGTCGCGCGCTGATGCGCGAGAACAAGAGCTTCGTGTTCTTCCGCGAACTGAGCGGAGCGCCGATCGGTGCGCTTGGTCGACCGGTGGCAGGGCGGGTCAGCGCGGCGGCGGACCCGAAGTTCGTGCCGCTCGGCGCGCCGGTGTTCCTGTCGCTCGACCGAGCGGACGCGACGGGCTTGTGGGTGACGCAGGATACCGGCGGCGCGATCAAGGGCGCGAACCGCTTCGATACTTTCTGGGGCGCGGGCGAGACGGCCGCGGCGACAGCGGGAGGCATGTCAACGCGCGGCACCGCGTTCCTGCTGCTCCCCGTCGGCACGCTCGCGCGGTTGCGGCAGGGGAGCGCCGATGCCGGGACGATCGCTCCACCCCGATGAGGGGCAGCTCTGGGCGCGGGTGATGGCCACGGTGCGGCCGTTGCGCGGCGTTGCGGCGGAGAAGCGCTTGCCGACGCCGGAGCCGCCGAGGCCGGTCGTCGCGAGCCCGCCCAAGCCTGCTCCAGCCGCCAAGCCGCGTCCTGCGCCCCGCGTGTCGCCGGGTACGACCCTCGACGGCGGCTGGGACAAGCGGCTCACTCGCGGCCTCATCCAGCCCGACGCTTCGCTCGACCTGCACGGCCATACGCTCGCCTCGGCGCATGCGCTGCTCGATTCGGGGCTCGACCGATCGATCGCCCGGGGTGACCGGGTGCTGCTGCTCGTCACCGGCAAGCCGCCGCGACCGGAGAGCGAGCGGCCGCACGCACGCGGCGCGATCCGCGCGGCGATCGCCGATTGGCTTGCGGTGTCGCGGCATGCTGGCGCGATCGCTGCCGTGCGCTCGGCCCACCCGCGGCATGGCGGAGCCGGCGCGTTGTACATCGTTCTGCGTAGATCCCGCTGACGCCCTGATCTTGGGTGAATGCTCCAGAACGGAGGCGAATAGTGTCGATCCTTGTTAGGGATTGTACGAAACTAGCACTCCATTGCGGTCACAACTTGGCGGAGGCGGCAGAATCTTAATCGTTGAAGAATAGCCCTATCGCTGCGGCACACGACGCCGCGTGGCAAGAGGGGGCGGCATCTCCGTGATCGACGGTGGACCCTTGCGAAGACGGGCGTTCCTGTTCGCGCTGGGCGCGGGCGCGATCGCCTTCGTGCTCGCGGTGCTGGCGACCTCGAGCGGCGACCTCGCACTGGCGAGCGCAGGTCCGGCTCTGATCCCGGCGGTCGTGTGCGCGGTCTTCTGCTGGGCGGCGGCCGAGCGTGCCGTTGCGGGCACCGCAGCCGCCATCGATTCGGCGATCATCCGTCTCGTCGGCGCGACCGGGGGCGATCTGTCGAGCCCAATCCCGAGGGAGGTCGGCGACACCGTCCCGCAGCTTTCTGCCGCGATGGCGACGCTGTTCCGACAATTGTCGGTGAACCTGGCCGATATCGAATGGCTTGCGCTGTACGACAGCGTCACCGGCCTGCCGAATCGCG
The DNA here is from genome assembly GCA_005773165.1 of Sphingomonadales bacterium. Taxonomy (GTDB): domain Bacteria; phylum Pseudomonadota; class Alphaproteobacteria; order Sphingomonadales; family Sphingomonadaceae; genus Sphingomonas. The sequence continues at coordinate 9,767 of SXHP01000227.1, forward strand.
CCTACTTTCGCCGCATGTGCGAGCAAGCGCTCGCCGCGATGCCCGACGATCAGCCGGGCACGCTGCTCTTTATCGACCTCGACCGGTTCAAGGCGGTCAACGACACCCGCGGCCATGCTGCAGGCGACATGTTGCTGGCCCAAGTCGCGCAGCGGCTGCGCATCGCAGCCGACGGCGCGGCGGCGGTGCACCAGATAGGCGCGCCGCTCGTCGGACGGCTGGCCGGTGACGAGTTCACCATCTTTCTTCCCGGATTGCCCGACGCCGCGGCGGGGGGCGTCGCGCGTGACGTGCTCGCCACCCTGATCCGCCCGTTCGACGTCGGCGGGGCGCAGGCCTGCGTGGGAGCTTCGATCGGCATCGCCAACCGCCCGGGTCCGTCGGCCACGCTGACCGAGATGATGAAGGCCGCCGACGTCGCGATGTACCATGCTAAGGAGCAGGGCAGGGGTCGCGTCGAGGCGTTCACCCCGACGCTCGCCGCCGCGCTCGCGAGCCGAGAGCGGATCGACGCCGACCTTCGCGCGGCGGTCGACGCGCGGGAGTTCGCGCTGGTGTTCCAGCCGCAGGTGAGCGCGCGCGACGGCCAGGTGGTCGCCGCGGAGGCGCTGCTGCGCTGGCGGCACCCCGTGGACGGCTTGCGCCACGCGGGCAGCTTCATCGAGCGTGCGGAGGACAACGGCCTGATCGTCGAGATCGGCCGGTGGGAAGTCGACGAGATCGCGCGCACCATCGCAGGCTGGGCGAAGTCCGGGGTCACGCACCGGTTGAGCGTCAACGTCGGGGCTCGCCAACTCGATCACGCGGGCTTTATCGCCGACCTGCGGGGCGCGATGCGGGAGGCGGGGGCGCCGCCGATGCTGCTCGAATTGGAGATCGGCGAGACGCTCGCGATGCACTGCAGCGACGCGGCGCTGGCGGCGATTTCGGCTTTGCGGGCGGAAGGCGCGCGGATCGCGATCGATGATTTCGGGACCGGATACTCCAACATTGGGCGGCTGCGGGAGCTGCCCGTCGACCGGGTCAAGCTCAACCGCAGCCTGATCGAGCCGCTCGCGGCGCGTCGGGAGGCGCGCACGGTCGCGCACGCCGCGATCGGGCTGATCCACGCGCTGGGGCACGAGGCGGTGGCGTCGGGGGTCGAGCACCCGGACCAGGCCGAAGTGCTCCGCGTCATCGGCTGCGACACGCTCCAGGGCCACGCGGTCGCCGCGCCGATGGGGGAGACCGCGCTGCTGCGCTGGGTCACCGACCGCGAGCCGCAGCGCCTGATCGGATGACTCAAGCGCAGGCGCGCGTGATGACCCCGGCGTAGATTGCGGCAAGCGCGCGCAGATCGTCGACCGCCACAGCCTCGTCGGTCTGGTGCATCGTCGCATTGACCAGGCCGAACTCCACCGTCGGGCACAGCCGCGACAGGAAGCGTGCGTCCGACGTGCCGCCGGTGGTGGAGAGATCGGGGACGAGCCCGGTGTGCTCGCCGATCGCGTCCGACACAAGCGCGGAGAATGCGCCGGGCGGGGTCAGGAACGCTTCGCCCGAGATGCGCGGGGTGACGATCGCGCCGGGCGCGTGCGCGTGGACGATGGCGGCGATCCGTTCCGCCAACGCGGCGCCGCTCTGCTCGTCGTTGAAGCGGATGCTGAGGCGGGCGGAAGCCTTTGCGGGGATGACGTTCGCCGCTGGATTGCCGACGTGGAGGTCGGTGACCTCTATGTTCGACGGCTGGAACCAGGCGTTGCCATCGTCGAGCACGACCGCGTCCACCGCCGCCAGCGCCTGAACGAGCCGGGGGATCGGATTGTCCGCCAGGTGAGGGTAGGCGACGTGCCCCTGCCGTCCGGGCACGTCGATCGTCATGTTTACCGAGCCGCGGCGGCCGATCTTCACGGTATCGCCGAGCCGCGCCACCGACGTCGGTTCGCCGACGAGGCACAGGTCCGGCGCAACGCCGCGATCACGCATCCGCTCAATGAGGCGCGGGGTGCCGTAGGTCGCCGGGCCCTCCTCGTCGCCGGTGATGATGAGGCTGACCGCGCCGGGCGTCGTCGCGGCGGCCGTCACGAAAGCGGCGACCGCGCCCTTCATGTCGACCGCGCCGCGGCCGTATAGCAACCCGCCGCGCACCTCGCCGCTCCACGGCGACACGCTCCAGCCTTCGCCCGCAGGCACCACGTCCACATGTCCGGCGAACGCCAGATGGCGTGCCGAGCCGCCCCGGACGGCGAGCAGGTTCTCGACCGGACCGTCGGGCGCCTCGCCCTCGACGAAGCGCTCGACCACGAAGCCGAGCGGGAGGAGCGCGGCCTCCAGCACGTCGAACACCGCGCCGCGGGCGGGGGTGACGCTCTCGGCGCGGATCAGCGCCGTGGCGAGATCGATCGGATCGGGCAGGCTGGTCACGGGAGGAACCCATGCCCAAGATCGACATAGACTCGGTCCCGCAGACCAACGCCACCGGCTATCCGCCCCGATATGCCGAGGCGGTGCAGGGGCGATGGTACCGGCGGCTGGCCCCTGCGACGGGGCTCGCCGACTTTGGCGCATCGCACGTGGTGCTTCGGCCGGGAGCCTGGTCGTCGCAGCGCCATTGGCACGAAGGCGAGGACGAGCTTGTCGTGATGATCTCGGGCGAGGCGGTGCTGGTCGACGATTCGGGCGAGCATCCGATGCGTGCGGGGGATGTCGCAGCCTTTCCGAAAGGCGACGGCAACGGCCACGTCCTGCAGAACCGGAGCGACGCCGATTGCGTGTTCGTCGCGGTCGGGCGTCCGGCGGAGAGCGACTGTCATTATCCCGACATCGACATGCATCTGGCGAACGGCGCGGGGTTTCGGCGCAAGGACGGCAGCGCCTTCTGACGCGCTCACCCCGCGGGCTGTTCGTACTGCTGGATGACCCAATCCTCCTCCTGCGCGCTTGCGATCCAGTCCTGCATCCAGCGGTGCTGGATCACCGCGTCGATATAGGGCGCGGCGAAGCGGGCGATCGGGAGCTGGTAGGTGATGATGCGGGTGCAGACGGGCGCGAACATGATGTCGGCCGCGCCGAATTCCCCGAACAGGAAGTCGCCCCCACCGCCCCAGCGCGCGCGCGCCTGCGCCCATAGCTCCATGATCCGCTGAAGCTCGACAAGGACGTCTGCGTCGGGCTGGCCGGCGGGGAACACCTGGCGAATGTTCATCGCATGCTTGCGGCGCAGATTGGGGAAGGAGGAGTGCATCTCCGCCGCCATCGAGCGCGCCATCGCGCGCGCCGCGTCCTCCGCCGGCCAGAACCGATCGCGCGAGGTCTTGTCGGCGAGATAGTCGACGATCGCCAAACTGTCCCACACGACTGCGTCGCCGTCCCACAGGATCGGCACCTTGCCCGATGACGGCGCGAACTCGTCGCCCTCCCGGCGCTTGTCCCAATCGGCGTCATAGAGCGGCACCACGACTTCCTCGAAGGGAAGTCCCGATTGCTTGCAGGCGAGCCAGCCGCGGAGCGACCAGGACGAATAGGCCTTGTTGCCGATGATGAGCTTCATGAGTCGCGGCCTATCGCTCCAACGTGCATCGGGCAACCGGCCGCGCGACGTTGACACTGGTTGACGCCCGAACAGTGTTTTGCGGCCGACGCGCCGGCGAGGCGGCTGCGACGCGTCCGCGACGCGCCATGCACGCGCCATGCACGCGCCACCTGCGCGCCTTCGGCGCGGCGAGAAGGCCACGAATATGCGCCCTCAAAGATCGGCGACTGGACGATGCCGTGCGGATGCGTTCGCGGGGTCATGGACGAAGCATGGCTAAATCGCTTCGTGTAGGACAGCGGGAACGTGGCCGATTGCGCGACCGTTGAACGAGCATGAAGGACGATCCCCACAGCGTCGGCGACATCCTGGACCGCCTGCACGAGATTGGCGAGGACAAGCGCCACGTCACGGTGGGCGACATCGCGGAAGCGTTCGGCAGCCGCAGTTACGGGCCGTTCCTGCTGGTGCCCGCGTTGATCGAGGAGACGCCGATCGGCAGCATTCCCGGCGTGCCCACTGCGCTCGCGCTGATCATCGCGCTATTCGCGGTGCAGATGCTGATCGGGCGCAAGCACATGTGGCTGCCCGGATGGGTCAAGCGGCGGGAGATCGGCGCGGAGAGAGTCAAAAAGGCATCGGACAAGTTGCGCGGAGTCGCACGGTTCCTCGACAAATGGTTCCACGGGCGGCTGCCGCAGCTGACCCGAGGTCCTGCGGTCAGGGTGGCGGCGGCGATCTGCCTGCTGCTCTGCCTGACGGTGCCGCCGCTGGAATTGTTGCCGTGGGCGAGCAGCCTGCCGATGGCGGCGATTGCGGCGTTCGGGCTGGCGCTGCTGGTGCGCGACGGCGTGCTGATGATCGTCGCCAGCGTTCTCGCGGTCGCGGGCCTGGGCGTCGGAATCGGGCTCGCCGGGAGCAGGGGTTAGCCGATCGCCTCGATCACCGCGGCGCGGAGTTCGGGCAGGCCCATGCCCTTCTCGCTCGACGTCGCGATGATGTCGGGGTGCGCGGCGGGGCGTTTGCGGGCTTCGCCGGCGGTCGCGTCGGTCACAGTGGCGAGGTCCGTCGCCTTGATCTTGTCGGCCTTGGTGAGGACGAGGCGGTAGCTGACCGCGGCCTTGTCCAGCATGTCCATGATCTCGCGGTCGACGTCCTTGACGCCGTGACGCGCGTCGATGAGGACCAGCGCGCGCTTCAGCACGTCGCGGCCCCGCAGGAAGTCGTTGACCAGGTACCGCCACTGGCGGACCATGTCCTTGGGGGCCTTGGCGCAAACCTTATCCTCCAGGGCTAATCTAAGCAACTGACAACATGCTTAACTCTTCTTGCATGCCCTTCTCCACCTGTCAACACCTGTCTCCAGTTAAACAGGTGTTATTTTAAGTCTAGGCTTATCATAAAA
>SXHP01000028.1 GCA_005773165.1 Sphingomonadales bacterium
CCGAATAGAGCATCACCAGACGCTCGGCCTCGGCGACGACTTCGCGCAGGATGTGGATGCTCTCGGCTTCGAGGCGTTGGAGGTGGGTGAGCCCGGTCATGGCGGCCCAGATAGCCTGGCGTACGCAGGGTGCGACCAAATTATCCTGTCAGGGGATGAAGTCGCGTCGCTCGCGCTCGATCGAGTCGAGGATGCGCGCACCCGCCATGAACACCGCCAGCGGGCACAGGACGAAGAGCGCCCAGCCGCCCCAGCCCGGATATTGTTCGAGATAGTGCGCGCCCCGGTCGGTCGCGCCGACAGCAAGGCCGTAGATGACGAGAAACGCCTCGAACTTCGTCTTGATGGTGAACAGACGGGCGATACGCTTCCACATGACCGAAGCGTAGCAAGTTGCGGACCAGCCGCGCAATTCCGTCGTTCGCGGCCGCCGGACATGGTTACCCGTAAGTTAATCCGACAGTCGCCGCGCGGAAGGAGAGGCTAAGGAGAGGCGAATTCGATGTTTGCGCGGTGCGAAGTTGGCGAAGTTTGCGCATGTCGGCCCGATTGCTCGCGGTTGCGGGCCATGGACGGGAGGCGAGGTGGCGGCGTTGAAAGTGAGCATGCCTCGCCCTTGCATCGGCAGCAGCCTGTAGGACAGCCCCGGTCAGGCCAGCTCGGCGAGGTCGAGCATCTCCAGCAGCGCAGCCCGCGCTCGGCGTGCGGCGGGCCAGTCGCCCAGGGTTGCGTGATCGTCCGGGCCGACGCGGTCGGGCCAGTGCGCCTCGATCACCGCGGCGATGCGGTCGAGCTTGGCGTCGTCGACCAGGAAGCGGGGATCGACGGTCGCGGGATCGCAGACCACGCGGAGGCGAAGGCAGGCGGGGCCGCCGCCGTTGGCCATCGATTCGCGCACGTCGACGGGGACGAGGCGGCGGATCGGTCCGTTGCCGGCGACCAGCGCTTCCAGCCAGGCCCACACGCCCGCATGCTCCTGAGACTCGGTGGGGAGGATCAGCGCCATCCCACCCCCGGGCAGCGTGACGAGCTGCGCGTTGAACAGATAGGTCGCGATCGCGTCGGCGAGCGAGACCGCGGCGGCGGGAACCTCGACGATCTCGACCTCGGGCAGCCGCGCGCGCAGATCGGCGTAGAAACGGTCCTTGTCGGCGAAGGCCTGCTCGTGCGCGAACAGGACGCGCTCGTTAGCGACCGCGACGACGTCGTTGTGGAACGCGCCCGCCGCGATCGCGTCCGACGACTGCTGGACGAGGATCGGATCGACGCGGTGCCGTCGCGCGACCGCGGCGCTCGCATCGCGGTGCTGGCGCGCCGGAAAGGGGCCGCCGCTCTCGCCGTAGACGAACACCTCGACGCCGGGCGCGCCGTGCTGCGCGCACAGCCGCATGTGGTTCGCCGCGCCTTCGTCGCCGAAGGGCGGGGGCACGGGCGGGTGGACGCTGAAGGATTCGTGCGCAAAGGCGACCTGCAATTGCGCGAGCGTCCCCTGCCATTCGTGGCTGCGATGCGGCATGGTCGCGAGGTTGGCGACGGTCAGGTGACAGCGCCCGTCGGCGGTATCGGGGGCGGGCGACACGGTCGCGGCGTTGGCGGCCCACATCGCCGAAGCGGAGGCGGCCTGCGCCCAGAGGTGGGGCGGAGCGCTTGCCGGATCGGCGCCGAGCTCGGCCAACCAGCGCGCATCGGGGCGGTCGTGGGGGAGCAGAACGCCCTGCGTCAGGCCGAGCGCGAGATTGGCGCGCATCTTGGCGACCCCCTGCAACGCCGCCGCGCGAGGCCGCGACACCGCGCCCGCGTTGCGCGTCGCCGCCAGATTGCCGGGGCTGAGCCCGGCATAATTGTGGGTGGGGCCGACGATGCCGTCGAAGTTGATCTCGACCGCGCTCACAGCCGTGCGACCCACATGACGCGATCGTCCTCTGCCAGATGAAGCGTCGCGGCGGCGTCTTCGGACAGCACGACGCCGTCGGCGGCGGGCCGGACGCATGCGAAGGTCGCCTGGAAGTCGCGGAGGTGCCCGCGCGCGACGATCGCCTCCGTGCCGCCGTCGCGGTCGATCGCGACGACGCGCGACTCCTGCGCCTCGCGCACGGTGCGGACCTGATCGGTCCGCGCGGTCATGGTCGGCCCGCCGTCGAAGATGTCGACGTAATTCTCGAAGGCGAACCCTTCGTTCTCGAGCATCCGCATCGCGGCGCGGCCGGACGGGTGCGGCAATCCGATGGCGGCGCGCGCGGTATCGGACAGCATGGCGGTGTAGATCGGGTGTTTGGGCATCAGATCGGCGATGAACTGGTGCCCGTGGATCGCGTTGAAGCTGTCGGCGTCCTGGAAGTTCATCCCGAAGAACCGGCCCGCGAGGCCGTCCCAGAACGGCGACCCGCCCGCCTCGTCGATGATGCCGCGCAGCTCGGCGAGGATGCGGTCGGCGAATCGCGCGCGGTGGGCGCGGATGAACAGGTAGCGGCTGCGCGCGAGCAGCAGGCCCAGCCCGCCCGCGCGCTCGCCCGGGTGGAGGAAAAGTCCGCCGACCTCCGACGAACCTTCCAGATCGGTGGCGAGCGACAGCATCTCGGCGCGAAAGGTGCGGCCGAGCTCGCGGCTGTGCTGGGTCAGCGTGCCGATGCGATAGCTGTAGAAGGGATGCCGCTGCCCGACCTCCGTGAAGATCTGGCACGTGCCGCGGACTTCGCCCGTCTGCGTGTTCTCCAGAATGAGCACGAACAGATCGTCGCGGAGCCCGTCGTCCTCCCGCGCGAAGGCGGCGTCGCTGCGTTCCAGCTTGGCCGAGAGCGCGGTTCGGTCCGCAGGCAGATTGGTGAAGCCCCCGCCGGTGAGCTTGGCCATTTCGTAGAGGTGAGCAAGGTCGCCAGGACCCGCGGCCCGGATGCGGAAGGTCATGAGGCTTGCTCCGATGCCGCAAGGTCTTCTTCACCCCGGACTTGTTCCGGGGGCCAGCGTGCAGCGAGCCATGAGGCAAGAGGCTGCAGCCGCATCGCTCGCGGAGGGCTGGACCCCGGAACAAGTCCGGGGTGACGGGTTGGTTCGGGGAGAGCGATCGACGGCATCAAGGGCGGCCGTCGGTGGCGATACGGAGGATGGTCAGCGCGGACAAGGCGGCGCGTTCGCCGAGGCTTTCGGGGATCATATACTCATCCGCAGAGTGGATCGCGCCGCCGCGGACGCCCATCGTGTCTACCACAGGCACGCCGGCGGCGGCGATGTTGTTGCCGTCGCATACTCCGCCGGTGGTGCGCCACCCTATCGTCAAGCCGAGGTCGACGCCCGCGGCGCGCACGCGTTCGAACAACGCCTGCGCGCCGTCGTCGACGGGCTTGGGCGGCCGATTGAAGCCGCCGTGGACGGTGATCGCGACTTCGTGCTCCGCCGCCGTCATCGCCACGGCGGCGTCGATGTGCGCGCGGGCGCGTTCGATGTCGGCGGCGGTTTGCGGACGAAAGTTGACGCGGAGCACCGCCAGATCGGGAACGACGTTGTTGGGCCCGCCGCCGTCGATCCGCGCCGGGTTGACCGCCAGCCCGCGCCCGGCGCTCCTCGCGAGCCGCAGCGCGACATCGGCCGCCGCGACCACGGCGTTGCGGCCGTCTTCGGGATTGCGCCCCGCATGCGCGCTGCGTCCGCGTACGGTGATCGAGAAATTGCCCGTGCCGCCGCGCGCGCCCGCCAGCGTGCCGTCGGCGAGCGCGGGCTCGTACGTCAGCGCCGCGATCTTGCCGCGCGCCGCTTGCGCCAGCAGCGCGGCGGAGGAGAGCGAGCCGGTCTCCTCGTCCGCGTTGATGACGATCTCGTAGCCGAGCCGTTCGGCGTGAGGTGCGCTCTCCACCGCGCGCAAGGCGGCGAGCATCACCGCAAGGCCCCCCTTCATGTCGGCGACCCCAGGACCGCCGAGCGTGCCGTCTTCGCGCATGGTGCAGGACTGGAAGGGATGATCGCGCGGGTAGACCGTGTCCATGTGGCCGGTGAACAGCATCTGCGCGGGCGCGCCGGGGCGTACCGCCATGTGCAGGTGTCGTCCATGATCGAGTTCGCGGACCGCCCCGTCTGCGCCGACCTGCTCGACCGGCGGCGCGTCGACCAGCCGCAGTTCGCCGGGCAGCACGGAGAAGGCGTCCGTCAGCACGCCCGCCATGGTTGCGAGCCCTTCGAGGTTGCGGGTGCCGCTATTGATGTTGGACCAGCGCTCGACCTCGGCGAGCGACACGTGCGCGCGCGCTTGCGCGACCGCATCGCGCTCCCCCGTGGTCAGCCCCTCCATGCTGACCCTGTAACCGGGTCAGAAGCTATAGACCAGCGCGGCGCGGCTGATCGTGTCGGTGTTCTCGCGGTCGGCGGGGGGCATGCTTTCGTACTGGACCGCGTAGGAAAGCTGCGCTGACAGCGGGCCGAGCAGCTTGGCCTCCAGCGACGATTTGGTGCTGACGGTCGAATTGTAGCGCTGGATATAGGCCGAGGCGGTCTGTGTGACGCCGAGCCCGGGAAGCAGGCGGACGCGGAAATCGAGCGATCCGCGCGCGGCTGGGCTCGACTGGGTCGTGCCGTCGGTGAAGGCGGTGTGGCGGTAGGCGGGGCCGAGCTCCAAATCGAGCTGCAGGCCGCGGCGCTTGAGAACGCTGTAGCCCGCCCCGCTCGACAGCGACACGCGGTCGTCATAGCCGAGGAAGCGATCGCTTTCATATTGCGCCGCGCCGTAGACATAGGCGCGGTCGCTGATCTTGTAGTTCGGTTCGTAGGAACCGAGGTAACGTTCGCGCGTGGTGACGCCCAAGCTTTCCTGAAAATCGGCCTGCAGGCGGAACTTGTGCCGCCACTGCAGACCCTCTCGGTTGGCGGCGAGCAGCGCGGTGCCGCCCGCGGTTTCCGAATTACCGGTCGTGATGAAGCCGCCGACTTCGGCGCGGCCGGTCCACAGGTTGAGAAAGCTCGCCTGGCGGATCACCTGTTCGCGCGCGGCGCGACGGTCCGCGCGCCATTTGTCGGCGATGGCGAGAACGGTGTCGCCGCTGAGCGGATCGACCGCGCGGGCGTATTTGACGATCGTCGACACCTCGCCCTCGTTCCCCGAGGCGAGCGCGGCGTCGAGCATCGCGCGGAGGTTTTCGGGGATCATCGCGCCCGCGGCGGTCTGCTCGGGCGCGGCGGCGAGGAGGAGAAGCGGAAACACCGGGCTTCCCTAGCGTCGTCGATGCGTGCTGAAAACCGTTCAGCCCGGTCGGCGCGCGGCGAGGTGAGGCCGGAATGCGGCGAGCACCGCTTCGTAGAGGTCGCGCTTGAACGGCACGACGACGGCGGGGAGGTCCGCGGGGTCCATCCAGCGCCAGGCGCGGAACTCCGGATGCGCGGTCGCGATGTTCACGTCGCGGTCCTCGCCGAGGAAGCGGTAGAGAAACCAGCGCTGCCGCTGGCCGCGCCACTTGCCCCGCCAGACCTTGCCGATGAGCTCCGGCGGCAGGTCGTAGCAGAGCTCTTCCGGCGCTTCTGCGATCAGCTCGACCAGCGCGGGATCGACGCCGGTCTCCTCGCCGAGCTCGCGGACCGCGGCGGCCCCCGCGTCCTCGCCGGGATCGATCCCGCCCTGCGGCATCTGCCACGCTTCGAGCGTCGAATCGAGCCGCTGGCCGACGAACACCTGTCCATCGGCGTTGAGCAGGATCACCCCGGCGCCGGGGCGGTAGGGCAGGGCGTCGCGGTCGATCCTGCCGCGGCCTGGATCATGA
>SXHP01000228.1 GCA_005773165.1 Sphingomonadales bacterium
CTGCGCGATCGCGTCCTTCGCCGCCGGGCTTTGCTCCGCCTCGTACGCCGCCCCCAGCGCGCGGATGTAATCCATCGGGTGATAGTAGCTGATGAACTGAAGCGCGTCGGCGACGCTCTCGATCAGGTCGGCTTCGCGGATGATCGTGGTCATGGCCGCGCTCTAGCCCGCGCCCGCGCCGCGCATCAAGCGGGGGCCGCCGCCGCGGTCGCGCCTGCGCAAAAAGGCGCAGCGGCGTCGCAAATCGCCAATGCCGGTCAGCATCCGCGGCGTAAACCGCAATGGACGCAAGGTCTCGCGCCCGGTCATCGAAGAACAGCGGTTCCGATGATCCCGGGAATGCCGGTCCGCGCGTTCATTTCTTCCTTATGTAAGGATCGAACATCATGGCGAGAAGCATAGGATCATGGTGGATAAAGGACGGCATCGACGGCCGGCGTGTCGAGGCGCAGGGCTTCGCGTCGCTGCTCGACACCTTGCCCGGCTATGACTGGACCGTCGACAAGGGCGATTCGGGGGTCGTCAAAAAAGACTTCGTCGAAACCGCGAACTACACGGAGCAGGTCGACACCGTGGACGCGATGCAGATGTCGTCGCACGGCAGCCCCAACGGCTTCTCGGTCTGGGGCGGGTCGGTCACCACCTCCGACACGATCGACTTCGGCAAGGGCGATCTGGAGATCTTCGCCAGCCATGCGTGCAAGGTGCTGGAGCATACCGCCGCCAACCCGGTCGGGCGCTGGTGCCATGCCTTTTCCCGCCTCCATTATTGGTGCGGCTTTCACACCAATTCGTACAGCGGCGGCGGCCAGAGCGGGCGCGGCCAGTATTTCGCGATGTACGCCGCCTGGTATCACGCGGTGATCCCCTGGATGGCGCAATATCCGGTCCGCGAGGCGTGGCGGCTCGCCAATGTCATGGTCGAAGGCTCCGACGTCCGCTGGGCCTATCTGCGCGCCACCGGCAGCGGCGCCGACACCTACAACGAACTGCTCACCCCGAGCGAACCGAGCGATCCGACGACTAACCGGACGTTCTGGACCAACAACGGTTCGTGCTGAGAGGATCCTGGATCATGGCACTCACGATGAACGATATCGCTTGGAAGGCTCGGCATCCCGACGTCCCGGCGGCGATGCCGGTGTTCGCGCTGTCCGCCGCGTCGCTGGCCGATCGCCAGGGCGCGATCAAGCGGCTGGCGGAGCGGATGAAGCTCGACAAGCTGCGCACCGCCCATGTCCCCGACGCGACGATCATGGGGAACGAACGCGGCGACATCCATTACTTCCACGCCAGCGGCGGGGTCATGGCGCGCGACGCGGTCGCCGCGCGCGCGCACCCCAACGAGCTGCGCAAATGGGAAGGCGTCGAGCGCGGAACCGACGGCGTGATGGCGCTCAAGCCAGATCTCGCCAAGCGGTTGCTGGAGGGAACCCGCGGGCTGCTCGAACCGATCGGCCTCGTCGGGCGCGAGGCCGCGTCCGCGGTGGTCGACCTGGATCAGGTCGCGCAGCTCGACGGGCGAGGCAAACAGATCGCGCAGGGCGTCGGTCAGGCGGTGGTCAAGTTCGGCTATGCGGTGGAGGGCGTTCCCGCCCGCGGCGCAGGCGCCAAGACGCTCGCCTTCGCCGACCCGGCGAGCGGCGACCCGCACATCACCGGCATGTTCCACGCCTGGCGCGCGCCTTCCACCTCGGGCGCGGCCAGGGTCAAGCTCGGCGGACTGGAGGCGAGTCTCGCCGCGGGGCTGCTCGGCGATCCCGAGCTCGAACTCTACCATGCCGCCGGGCACCGGATCGAGGTGACGCAGATCGAGCTCGTCTATCTGGCGCTGCCCGTCTTCGTTCGCCAGGCGCACCTCTTTCCCGCCTTCCGCATCGACGGCCGGGTGTCGGAGGGGCGCAAGGGCATGGCGTTCGACTTCGGCCGCTATCATCATGCCGCCACGCCCTCGGCCTATGCCGCGGCCGATCTTGCGGGCGGGTATCTGATGGCCAATCCCGACGGCATCCGGCCGCTGCCGCAACGCCAGACGCGGGGGTGACGACCGTCGGGCGCGATTGATCCTCGCGCCTTCTCGGCCGCCCTCGCGTGCGCTCCCGTTCGGTCGGCGTCACCTCGCCGGACCGGGCGGGAGCGTAAAATTTTTTTGCGGCCCCGTTAACCACTTGCGCTTCGCGAACCCCGCAGAAGTCCGCGCGTCGCGCCGATCCGCACGGCGGCGGCGGCGGCCGACGGGACCGGATCGGGCTTGTGTGACGCCGCGCTTTGCCACAATCCTTGGGGGTGAACGGCTCCGGAGGCCGCTACCGCTGGTGAGTTGCCGGTCGGGTCGTCATATCGGCGCACCGCCGCGGCGACGACCTGCGGGGCTCTTGCCATGGGGTGCTTCGATGTAGCATCGGAAGCGCGCCCCGAGTCGAACGAATAGAGAACGAGAGGGCGCGTGAATGGACTTCAGCAGTGACGAGGCGGAGCGTACGATGACCACCGATACTATCGAAGCCGCCAGCGCCGCCCCGCGCGCGCCGCAGGACAGCAAGTCGGTGCGGCCGCGCCCTTATCCGGTCGAGGTCGACCACAGCCGCGACGCGCTGCTCACCGATTTCGGCAAGGACACGCTGAACGACCGCTACCTGCTGCCGGGCGAATCGTACCAGGACCTGTTCGTCCGCGTCGCTTCCGCCTATGCCGACGACGCCGGGCACGCGCAGCGGCTGTACGATTACATCTCGAAGCTCTGGTTCATGCCCGCGACGCCCGTGCTGTCGAACGGCGGCACCGGGCGCGGGCTGCCGATCTCCTGCTAACTCAATTCGGTTCCCGATTCGCTCAACGGCATCGTCGACACCTGGAACGAGAACGTCTGGATCGCCTCGCGCGGCGGCGGCATCGGCACCTATTGGGGCAATGTCCGCGGCATCGGCGAGCCCGTCGGCCTCAACGGCAAGACCAGCGGCATCATCCCCTTCGTCCGGGTCATGGACTCGCTCACCCTCGCGATCAGCCAGGGCTCGCTCCGCCGCGGCTCGGCCGCCTGCTACCTCGACGTCAGCCATCCCGAGATCGAGGAATTCCTCGAGATCCGGAAGCCTAGCGGAGACTTCAACCGCAAGGCCTTGAACCTCCACCACGGCGTCCTCATCCCCGACGCCTTCATGGAGGCGGTGCGCGACGGCGCCGAGTGGATCCTGCGCAGCCCTAAGGACGGCGCCGAGCGCGGCAAGGTCGACGCGCGCGCGCTGTTCCAGAAGCTGGTCGAGACCCGCCTCGCGACCGGCGAGCCGTACATCGTGTTCGCCGACCACGTGAACCGCAACATGCCCAAGCATCACCGCGACCTCGGGCTCAAGGTCTCGAC
>SXHP01000229.1 GCA_005773165.1 Sphingomonadales bacterium
GCCACGGTCAGCTCGACCACCCCCAGCCCCGAGCCGAGATGCCCGCCCGTCGTCCCGACCGCGGAGATCGTCTCGGCGCGCAGTTCGTCGGCGAGCGCGCGCAATTGCTCGGGCGCAAGCCGGCGCAGGTCGGCGGGGGCGGCCACGGTGTCGAGGAGCGGCGTCGCTGGGAGGTCGGTCATGCGGCGGTATCTAGCGATACGTACGCCGAGTGTCGATGAATCGGCGCGGCTCAACTGCAAGCGCATGGTCGCTGCACGCGGCGTGCATTCCGCCGAGCCCGCGATCGTTGCCAAACGAGGTGAATCTCCGGTTAAACTTTCTTAACCCATTGGCTCTTACGGTCGCCTATCGTTGATGCAGAGGCAGCCTTGGCCGCCTTACGATGAACAGAAGGCGGTACCCATGAACCCGATCGAACGCGACATGCTCGACACCCTGAAGCGGGGACGCGACGAATTCGGCGTCGTCGCGGTCAAGGCCGAGTTCGAAGCCGAAGGCACCCGCCCTGGCGAGTTCCTCCGCCTGCTTGAGCTCGCTCGCCGCGCGGACCTGAAGGTCGCGCTCAAGATCGGCGGCTGCGAGGCGGTGTCGGACCTGCTCGCGAGCCAGGTCTACGGCGTCGATTACATCATCGCGCCGATGGTCGAGACACCCTACGCGCTCTCCAAGTTCGCCGATGCGGTGCGCAAGACCCACGACGCGGACAGTTCGACCGAATTCCTGTTCAATCTGGAGACTCAGACCACGCTCGATAATCTCGCCGCGATGGTCCCGATGGTGCGCGACCAGATCACCGGCATCGTCTTCGGCCGGGTCGATTACACCTTGTCGCGCGGCATGCCGCGCGCGGCGATCGACGAGCAGGTGATCACCAACGCGGTGCTGATGGTCGCCCGGGTCTGCGCCGCACGCGATTGCGAGCTGGTCGTCGGCGGTTCGGTCTCACCCGCCTCGATCCCGGCGCTGCGCGCGTTTCGCGACATACGGCTGGACCGTTTCGAGACGCGCAAGATCGTGTTCGACGGCGCGGCGTGCGAGAGCGACCGGATCGCGGACGGCATCGCCAACGCGGTCGACTTCGAGCTCCTCTGGCTCAAGAACAAGCGCGACCATTATGCGGGCATCGCGCGCGAGGATCAGGCGCGCATCGAAATGATGGAGAAGCGCTCCGCCGCCACATCGTCGCCGGTCCGGGCCGCCGCCTGAGCTACCGGGCCATGGCGGACCGTCCTCGATTGCTCCTGTTCGGAGCATCCGGCGCCATCGGGCGGACGGTGGCGGACCATGCCGTGCGCGCGGACTGGTCGGTGACCGGCGTAACCCGCGGACCAGCGCCGGATCGAGCGCCGGCCGCGATTGACTGGATCACCTGGGATCCGGCGCATGGCGAAGCCGACGGCGCGCTGGCAAATCGGCCACCTTTTGATGCCGTTTGCTGGGCGCAGGGGGCGAACCTGACCGACTCGCTCGGCAATTTTGATGCGGAGCGGCATCGCGAACTCTACAACGCCAACGTCCTGTCGGTGCTGATCTCCGCCGACGCGCTGGTCACCCGCGGCCTGCTCGCATCCCAAGGCGCACGGCTGGTCGTCGTCAGCTCGATCTGGCAGGAGCGCGCACGCGCGAACAAGCTATCCTACACCGTGA
This sequence comes from Sphingomonadales bacterium, assembly GCA_005773165.1. Classification (GTDB taxonomy): domain Bacteria; phylum Pseudomonadota; class Alphaproteobacteria; order Sphingomonadales; family Sphingomonadaceae; genus Sphingomonas. The sequence goes on from SXHP01000229.1 coordinate 1,651, forward strand.
CCAAGGCGGCGGTCGGCGGGCTTGTCCGCTCCGCCAGCGTCGACCTGGGACGCGAGGGGCATCTGATCAACGCGGTGCTGCCCGGCGTGCTCGACACGCCGATGGCGCGCGCGAACCTGTCCGCGGACCAGATCGCGGCGGTCGCAGCGGCCACGACGCTGGGGCGGCTGCCCGACCTCGACACGCTGGCGGAGACGATCCTGTTCCTCTGCTCGCGCGCAAACCGCGCGATCAGCGGCCAATCGATCACCGTCGATCTGGGGATGAGCAATGCCCGACTCGTTTGAGGTCGCCGCCTCCACCGGCTCGTACCGCGTGACGATAGCGCCCGGCTTGCTCCAGGCGGCGCTCGCCAAGCCGCGTCAGGCGGTGTTCCTGGTCGACGCCATGCTCGCCGGTCCGCTCGTCGAAGCCGGGCTGGACCCGATCGTTCTCGTCGCGGACGAAACCGCCAAGTCGCTCGACCGGATGGCCGAGGTGATCGTCGCGATGCGCGAGCGTCGGGCCACCCGCGAGACGGTCCTGGTCGCGATCGGCGGCGGAGCGGTGCAGGACGCGGCGGCCTTCGCGGCGTCTATCTACATGCGCGGCATCGCCTGGGTGTACGTCCCGACGACGCTGCTCAGCATGGCCGACAGCTGCATCGGCGGCAAATCGTCGATCAACGTCGGCACCTACAAGAACATCGTCGGCACCTTTCACCCGCCGATCGAGGTGGTCGTCGACACCGCGCTGACCGCCTCCCTCTCCGCCGAGCAAAAGGCGGCAGGGCTGTGCGAAGCGGCGAAGATCTGCCTGTGCCGCGGCCGCGACACGTTCGAACGCTACCTCGCGCTGCGGCCCGCCGCCGACGCGAACGAAGCGGCGTTGACGGAGATTGTCGCGCTAAGTTTGCACGCCAAAAAATGGTTTATCGAGGTTGACGAGTTCGACCGGGCCGAGCGCCTGCTCCTCAACTTCGGCCACACCTTCGGCCATGCGCTGGAGGCGGCGAGCGGGTTCGGGATCAGCCACGGCATCGCGGTGGGGCTCGGCATGCTCGCGGCGCTCCATCTCGGCGAAGCGCTGGGCCGGGATTATACCCGCGCGCCGCACGTCACGGCGTTCCGCGCGCATGTCGCGACGCTCGTCGGCACGGTCAACGGGTTGGCGGAGGTGCTCGCGCGTGTCGAGACGCCCGCGCTGATGGATGCGTTCGCAGGCGACAAGAAGCACACGCGTGACAGCTTCGCGGTGATCGTCGTCGCAGAGAACGGCTCGGTCGAGCGCCGCCTGCTGCCTCGCGACCCAGACACCGAAGCGATGATCCAGCGTGCCTTCGCAGGGATGCTCGCGTCCTGTCCCCGCACCGCTCCGTCGCTTGTCGAGGCGGCGTGATGACTGGCGGCGCGCTGGTGCGCGACATCGAGCTGTCGATCGTCATCCCGTGCTACAACGAGGAGGCGAACGTCGAGGCAATCCATGCGGCGGTGACCGCGGAGGCCGAGCAGCACGCGACAAGCCACGAGATCATCTTCATCGACAACCGCTCGACCGACCGAACCCGCGAACTGCTGCGCGCGATCGCAGCGCGCGATCCCCGCGTCCGCGCCATCTTCAATAACCGCAACTACGGCCAGATGCGCTCGCCGACGCACGGGATCTACCAGGCCGAGGGGCGGGCGGTGATCGCGATGTGCGCCGACTTCCAGGATTCGCCCGCGCTGATCGGCGACTTCATCCGCCAGTGGCGCGCGGGCGCGCAGGTGGTGCTCGGCCAGCGGAGGAGCGAGAAGGCGTCCCTGGTGCTCGGCCTCGTTCGCCGCGCGGGCTATGCGTTCTTCTCCAAGTTCGGCGACTATCCGCTCATCCCCGGCGCGACCGGCTTTGGACTGTTCGATCGCGAAGTCGTCGACATGCTGGCGTCGTGGAACGAGCCGGAGCCTTTCTTCCGCGGCATGGTGGTCGAAAGCGGCTATCGTCTGGCGGTGATCCCGTTCGACCGTCCCGTGCGCGCGGGCGGCAAGAGCAGCAACACCTTCTGGGCGCTGCTCAATTTCGCCCTGTCGGGGGTCGGCGGATCGGCCAAGTCGCTGTTGCGGCTGCAGTTGGTGATCGGGATCGCGCTGATCTTCGCATCCATGCTGGCCGCGGCCGTCACCGCGATCCGCTTTGCTGTCATCGGCTACTCCCCGGCGCTGCTTATTCTGACGGTCATGTTCGCGCTGTTCTCGCTGGTTCTGCTCTTTCTGGGGCTGATCGGCGATCAGGTGCGGCTGCTCACCGAACGCGTGCGCAACGTGCCGCTGGTGATCGAGGAGGAGCGGGTGAACTTTCCTGCCGAGCGCGCGCAGCCCGCCGAGCGGGCGCTGCACCGTGTCCGGCTGCCCGTCACCGCCTGACCGGGACCGGTCTGCATGACTTGGGCCTTCGCCGACGACATCGACACCGTCGTCACGCGACTCGCGGACGACTGGCCTCGGCTGCGCGGCGCGCGGCTGTTCCTGACCGGCGGCACCGGGTTCATCGGGCGCTGGATGCTGGAGGCGCTCGCGCAAGCGGACCGGCGGTTCGGGCTCGAGCTGGACGTGACGGTGCTGACGCGGTCGCCCGACGCCTTCGCGGCCAAGGCGCCTCACCTCGCCGCCTGTTCCGCGTTCCGCTTCGTCGCGGGCGACGTGCTGGCGCTGGAGGCGCTCGGCGAGCGTTACACCCACGTCGTTCACGCCGCGACCGACGCCAGCGCGCACCTCAACGAGCACGATCCGCGCCGCATGTTCGACACCGTCGTCACCGGCACCCGCCGCGCGCTCGACTTCGCGGTCGACGCGGGCGCCGATCGCTTCTTCTTCCTGTCATCGGGCGCGGTCTATGGCGCGCAGCCGTGGGAGATCGAGCGGGTCGACGAAGCGTATCGCGGCGGTCCCGACCAACGCGACCCGCGCGCCGCCTACGCCGAGGGCAAGCGCGCCGCCGAGATGCTGTGCGCGATCTACGGCAAGCAGTTCGGGCTCGATGTCGTCAACGCGCGCATCTTCGCGCTGCTCGGGCCGCTGCTGTCGCTCGACATCCATTTCGCCGCGGGCAATTTCATCCGCGATGCGCTTGCGGGCCGCACGGTGACCGTGAACGGCGCGGGAACCGCGGTGCGGTCGTACCTGTACGCCGCCGACCTGACGGTCTGGCTCCTGGCGATGCTGCTGCGCGCAGCGCCGGGCAGCGTGTACAACGTCGGGTCGGAAGACGGCGTCTCGATCGCCGATCTGGCGCGCCGCACCGCTTCGCTGCTAGGGGCGCCCGGCGTCGCGGTGCTGGGCGAACCCGATGGGGGATGGAACCCGGGGCGCTACGTGCCGTCCACCGCGCGGATCCGTCACGATCTCGGCGTCGCCGCGACCGTGGGGCTGGATGAGGCGATCCGCCGCACGGCGATCTCGAACGGGTGGAAACAATGAACAAGGTAAAGCTGTCGAACTGGGTCGCCGAGCAGCTCGTCGCGCACGGGATCCGCGACGTGTTCATGCTGACGGGCGGCGGGGCGATGCACCTCAACCACTCGATCGGCACCGATCCGCGGCTGACCACGACCTTCTGCCACCACGAACAGGCGCTGGCGATGGCGGCGGAGGCCTATTGCCGCCTCACCAACCGGCTGGCGGTCGTCAACGTGACCTCCGGCCCCGGCGGCACCAACGCGATCACCGGGGTCTACGGCGCGTTCGTCGATTCCATCGGCATGCTCGTCATCTCGGGGCAGGTGAAGATCGAGACCACCGTCCGCTCGACAGGCCTCCCTTTACGCCAGTACGGCGATCAGGAGCTCGATATCGAGGAGCTGGTCCGTCCGATCACCAAATATGCGCACATGGTCACCGACCCGCGCTCGATCCGCTATCATCTGGAGAAAGCGATCTATCTGGCGCAGACCGGGCGTCCGGGGCCGGTGTGGCTCGACATCCCGCTCGACGTCCAGGCCGCGACAATCAATCCCGACGACCTGCTCCCCGGTTTCGACCCGGCCGAGCTCGACGAGCCGTGGAAGGCGACCGATCTCGCGGCCGCCGCCGACGCGATCCTCGCACGGCTGCAGACGGCCGAGCGCCCGGTGGTGTTCGCGGGCGGGGGCGTGCGGATTTCGGGCGCGCACGCCGATTTCCTCGCCTTGGTCGGCAAGCTCGGCATCCCCGTCGTGACCGGCTGGAACGCGCATGACGTGATCTGGAACGACCATCCGCTCTATTGCGGACGTCCGGGCTCGATCGGCGATCGGCCGGGCAATTTCACCGTCCAGAACGCCGATTGCCTGCTGGTGCTCGGCAGTCGCCTCAACATCCGCCAGGTCTCCTACAATTGGACCAGCTTCGCGCGTGCGGCGTACAAGATCTGGGTCGACATCGATCCGCTGGAGCTGAAAAAGCCCACCGTCACCCCCGACATGCCGGTCGTCGCCGACCTGAAGGGCCTGTTGCCCGCGCTGAACGCGGCGCCTTACCCAGGACCGAGCGACGCGCATCGCGAATGGCTGGCGTGGGCGCGCGATCGCGCGCCGCGGTTCCCCATCGTGCTCCCCGAATACCGCCACAACCAGGTCTGCCACCCTTATGTCGCGATGGAGGCGCTGTTCGATCGCCTTGCCGAGGACGACATCGTCGTCACCGGCAACGGCAGCGCGTGCGTCGTCAGCTTCCAGACGGCGAACCTCAAGCGCGGTCAGCGGCTGTGGACCAATTCGGGCTGCGCGACGATGGGCTACGACCTGCCCGCCGCGATCGGCGTCTGCGCCGCGACCGGCCGCAACCAGCGGGTGATCTGCCTGGCCGGCGACGGCAGCATCATGATGAACCTGCAGGAGATGCAGACGATCACGGGCTACGGGCTGCCGGTGAAGGTGTTTCTGCTCAACAACAACGGCTATGTCTCGATCTTCCAGACCCACCGCAACTTCTTCAACGGCGTGGAGGTCGGCGGCGGCCCCAAGAGCAACGTGACCTTTCCCGATTTCGGCAAAATCGCGACCGCCTTCGGCTTCGGCTATTCGCGGATCGCCCGGCACGACGATCTGGCCGACGGCATCGCCGCCGCGCTCGCGACCGACGGCCCGGTGCTGTGCGAGATCGTCATCGACGAGAACGCGACCTTCGCGCCGAAGCTCGCGGCCAAGCAGCACCCCGACGGCCGCATCACCAGCCCGGCGCTGGAGGACCTGTCGCCGTTCCTCCCTCGCGAGGTGATGCGCGAGAACATGATCATCGACGTGATTGACGATTGATGGCGCTCGACGCACTCATCGGCGTGGCGCAGCGGCGGCTGGCGGCGAGCGGCCGCCCGCTGCGCTTCCTCCTCGCGGGCGGCGTCAACACGCTGTTCGGGCTGGCCATCTACCCCGCGCTGCTCTGGTCGTCGCCCGCGCTGCACGACCGTTACATGCTCGGGCTGGGGCTCGCGCAAACGCTGTCGCTCGTCTTCGCCTTCACCACCTACAAGCTGACGGTGTTCCGCACTCGCGGCGGCGCGGCAGGCGAGTTCTCGCGCTTCCTGCCCTTCTATCTCCTTCATTACGCGGCCAACTGGCTGGCGCTGCCCTTGCTCGTCTCGGGTCCCGGGGTCGACCCGGTGGTCGCGCAATTCGCCTTCTCGGTCGTGCTGATCGCGAGCAGCTGGCTCTGGCACAGCCGCGTCACCTTCCGGCCCGCCCGGTGAGCGCCGCGTTTCTCCGCCGCGCCTGCCCGGCGTGCGGCGCGGACGCCCGGCGACCGGAGGCTCATTCAGACCGGCGGGCCGAGACCCTCTCGCTCGACGAACTGCGCCCCTATTGGAGCGGGCTGTTCAAGGAGAAGGTCTTCTTCTCCTACGACCGCTGCGAGACATGCGGACTGCTGTTCGCACCCGCCTATTTCACCCCGGCGCAGCTCGGCGAATTGTACGCCGACATGGCCCCCAACATGGACCTGGTCCCTTCAGCCGCGCTTGAAGCGACCCAGCGCGGCTATTGGGACGCCGTGCGCAGGCAAGCGCCGCTTGACGGCGGCTATCTGGAGATCGGCCCCGACATCGGCTGGATCGTCCGCCACGCCGCCGCCGAAGGCCGGTTCGACCATTATTGGCTGTTCGAGCCCAATCACGCGGTCCACGCCCCGCTCGCCGCCGCAACCGCGGGCAAGCCGCACGACATCTCGACTGAGATGGAGGACCTGTCGATCGTTCCCGACGGATCAGTCGGACTCGCGGTGATGGTCCACGTCCTCGACCATCTCCTCGATCCCAAGGCGATGCTGGAGCGCATCCGCGCCAAGCTCAAGCCCGACGGCGTGCTGATGATCGTCACCCACAACGAAGCCTCGCTGCTGCGCCGGGTGATGGGGACGCGCTGGCCGCCCTTCTGCCTCCAGCACCCCGAGCTCTATAATCCCCGGTCAATGACCGGCCTCGTCCGCCGCGCCGGGTACGCGTCGGTCGCGGTGCAGCGGTCGACCAACTACTTTCCAATCAGCTTCATGGTTCGTCAGGCGGGCTATACGATCGGCGTCGACCTCGCACGCCTGCCGCTGCCGCAGACCGCGATCGGGCTGAAGCTCGGCAACATGGTCACCCTCGCCCGCCGCTGAGCGCCCGGGCGGCATAAGCGTCGATCTGAGCCGCGGTCACCGCGCGTGGGTCCTCTCCCGCCGCGACCGCCTTGTGCCAGGCGACGATCCAGTCGAGCGCGTCGGCGAGCGGCAGCGAAGGCGACCAGCCGAGCATCGCGCGCGCCTTGGAGATGTCGAGCCTGAGCAGCCCCGCCTCGTGCGGCGCCGCGCCCGTCCAGCCGACCGCCTCGGCCGCCCCGCCGCCCCAGGCCCCGCGCATCCGCTCGACGATCCATGACACGGCCCTTGCATCGTCGTCGGCGGGGCCGAAGTTCCACGCACCGGCAAGCTCCGCCTCGCCCGCCAGCAGCCGCTCGGCGAGAAGGAGATAGCCGCCGAGCGCCTCCAGCACGTGCTGCCACGGCCTCACCGCATGCAGAAAGCGGATTGCGGGCGCTTCGCCGCGCTCGAACGCGCGGACCAGGTCGGGGACAAGCCGGTCGAGCGCGTAATCGCCGCCGCCGATCACGTTGCCCGCGCGCGCCGACGCGAGCTGCAGCCCGGCGTCCGCGAAGTACGACCGGCGATACGCCGCGACGACCAGCTCGGCGCAGCCCTTGGAGCTGCTGTACGGATCGTGTCCGCCCATCGCATCGGTCTCGCGGTAAGGCTCGATCTGCTCGCGGTTCTCGTAGCATTTGTCGGTGGTGACGCAGACCGTCGCAGCAGCGCCGACCCGCCGCGCCGCCTCCAGCACATGGACGGTGCCCATGACGTTGGTCGCATAGGTCTCGACAGGCTCCTCGTACGACAGGCGGACGAGCGGCTGCGCGGCCAGATGGAACACGACCTCCGGCCGCGCCCCGGCCATTGCTTCGGCCACCGCGCCCGCGTCGCGGACGTCGCCCTCGACATGCGTCACGAGCTCGCCGATCCGCGCCGTCGCGAACAGGCTGGGATCGGTCGGCGGCGGCAGCGCGAAGCCGGTGACCTCCGCGCCCAGCCGGTGCAGCCAGAGCGCGAGCCAGCTGCCCTTGAACCCGGTATGTCCGGTCAGGAAGACCCGCCTGCCTCGCCAGCCGGACCCGTTCACCAGCATTTCCACGGCGCCTTGCCCGACGCCCATAATTCCTCGAGCAACAGCTTGTCCCGGAGCGTATCCATCGGCTGCCAGAACCCGCTGTGACGGTAGCCGACGAGCTCGCCCGCGCGCGCCAGCGTCTCCAGCGGCTCGGCCTCCCACGTCGTCTCCGGGCCCTCGATCAGATCGAGCACGCTTGAGTCGGCGACGAAGAAGCCGCCATTGATCATGCCGCCGTCACCTTCCGGCTTCTCCTGAAACGCGGTGACGTTTGCGCCTTCAAAACGCACCGCCCCGAACCGGCCGGGGGGCGCCACCGCGGTGATCGTGGCGCGGCGGCGATGGGCGCGATGGAATGCGATCAGGTCGCGGATCGCGATGTCGGCGACGCCGTCGCCGTAAGTAAAGCAGAACGGCTCGCCTTCGGTCAAATAGGGGCGCACCGCCTTCAATCGCCCGCCGGTCATCGTATCTGCCCCCGTGTCGACCAAAGTAATCCGCCACTTCTCGCTGCGCGACCGGTGGACGACCATGCTGTTGTCGGACAGGTCGATCGTGACGTCGGATGTATGAAGAAAGTAGTTCGCGAAGAACTCCTTGATCAGATACCCTTTATAACCCAGGCAAATATAGAAGTCGTTGAGCCCTGCGGCGGCATAGATCTTCATGATGTGCCACAGGATCGGCATGCCGCCGATCTCCACCATCGGCTTGGGTCTGATCGCCGTTTCTTCACCGAGGCGGGTGCCGAGGCCGCCCGCAAGGATCACCGTCTTCACGCTCGCTACACTCCCGATGCCGCGGGCCGGGCGTGGTGACTTCGGCTTTGCGTGTCAACCGCGACCGATCCGCCGAAGCCGCGTGGGCTTGGGGGCGTCCCGCCGACCGTCGCGCGGCTGTGTCACCTGCGGCGCTCGACCGTCAGATTGGGGTCGCCGCGCAATTGCGCTGGCAAAGCCGAACCGCGAACGGCAAAGCTGCGCCTTTCCCATGCTTTTCAACGGAACCGCCTCCCTATGAACGATCCGGCCACGCGCCCGGCGAGCAGAAGCGGGCTCGCGTTCCTGGAGGGCGGCGATGCGACCGGCGCGCTGATGCTCGATCAGGACTGGTCGGGGTCGCCGCTGGGCGATCCGTCGTGCTGGCCGCAGTCGCTCCGCTCGATCGCGGGGCTCCTGCTCCATTCCCGTTTCCCGATGTTCGTCGCCTGGGGCCCCGAACTCGGCCTGCTCTACAATGACGCCTATGCGGAGATCCTCGGCGCCAAGCATCCCGCGGCGCTCGGGCGGCGCTTTCGTGACGTCTGGGGGGAGATCTGGACCGACATCGCGCCGCTGATCGACGCGGCGCTGGCGGGCGAGGCGACGTTTCGCGAGAACCTGCCGCTGGTGTTGAACCGCCGCGGCTTTGCCGAACAGACCTCCTTCACCTTCAGCTATTCGCCCGTGCGCGACGACGCGGGTCGGATCGCCGGGATGTTCTGCGTCTGCACCGAGACGACCGAAGCGGTTCTCGCCGCGCGCCAGAAGGCCGCGGCGGCGGAACGGCAGCGCGCGCTGCTGGAACTGGACAACCGGTTGCGCGACGTGTCCGATCCCGTCGACGTGTCGTTCGCCGCCGCCGAAGTGCTTGGCGTCGCGCTCGGGGCGGCCCGCGTGGGCTACGGCGTTCTCGATCCCGAGGCGAGAACGATCACGGTGGAACGCAACTGGAGCGCTCCGGGCTTCGCCAGCGTCGCGGGCGTGCATCATTTCAGCGATTACGGCTCGTACATCGACGACCTGCGCCGCGGCGTTTCGGTCGCCAACGCCGATATCGAAGCGGACCCGGCCACCGCCGCCCGCGCTGCGGCTTTTCGCGCCATCGGCATCCGGGCGTTCCTGGACGTGCCGGTCGTCGAGCAGGGCCGCACGGTGGCGCAGCTGTTCGTCCACTCGGCCGTTCCGCGCGAGTGGAGCGACGACGAGGTCTCGTTCGTCCGCGACTTCGCCGAACGGACTCGGGCGGCGATCGCCCGGCGCGTCGCGGAGGCGGACCTGCGCGAAAGCGAGAGCCGCTTCCGCAACATGGCCGATCAGGCCCCCGTGATGATGTGGGTCACCGACCCGAGCGGCGCCTGTACCTATCTCAATCGGCGCTGGTATGCGTTCACCGGCCAGGCGGAGGGAGAAGGCGAAGGGTTCGGCTGGCTCGACGCGGTGCATGACGACGACCGACCCGCCGCGGAACAGGCGTTCGTCGACGCCAACGCCGCGCAGCAGGACTATCGGGTCGAGTTCCGCGTTCGCCGCTCCGACGGCGTGTATCGCTGGGCGATCGACGCCGCCGCCGCTCGGTTCGGCGCGGGCGGCGAATTCCTGGGCTATGTCGGATCGGTCTTCGACATCGACGAGCGCCGCGAGATGGAGGCCGCGCTGCGATCGAGCACCGAGCGCGCCGAAGCGCTGGCGGCCGAGCAGGCGGCGATCCTGGGGCAATTAGCCGAGGGCGTGATCGTCACCGATCGCGACGGCCGGATCACCTTCGTCAACGAGGCCGCGGAGCGGCTTCACGGCGTCGCGCGCCTGGACGTGCCGCCCGACGACTACAGCGAAACCTATCATCTCCTGACGCTCGACGGCGAGCAATACCCCTCTCACGAGCTGCCGCTCGCGCGCGCGGTTCTGCACGGCGAGACGGTCGCGGACGCGCGCTGGCGCATCCGCCGCCGCGACGGCACGGAGGTGCTCGCGATCGGCAGCGCACGCCCGGTGCGCGACGCGGCGGGCGAAGCGATGGGCGCGGTGCTCACCCTTCGCGACGACACCGAACGCGCGGAGGCGGAGCGGAATCTGCGCGAGAACGAGGCGCGCTTGCGCGCGCTCACCGACAACCTGCCTTCGGGCATGGTGTACCAGATCGCCACCGGTCGCGACGGCGCGGAGCGGCGCTTTCTGTATGTTTCGCAAAGCCATGAGAAGCTGACCGGCGTCCCCGCCGAGGCCGTGCTCGCCGATCCCTCCATCCCCTACAATCTGATCCTGCCGGAGCACCGGCCCGCGCTGGTCGCCGCCGAAGCCGAGGCGATCGCCGGGCAGAAGCCGTTCGACGTCCAGGTCGAGTTTCGCCGAGCGGACGGCGAGGTGCGCTGGGCGCGCATCATCTCGGCGCCGCGGAGCTACAGCGACGGCAGCCTAATCTGGGACGGCATCCAGATCGACATCACCGACCAGAAGCGTGCGGAAGAGTTGCTGCTGCGGCTCAACGACGAGCTCGAGCGCCGGGTGGCCGAGCGGACCGCGGAACTGGAGCAGACCCAGGACGCGCTGACGGGAGGGCCGGGTGACTTCTGCGGTCTCGGGGCCATCCGCCCGGGAACGGCCACGCGACCGCAGAAGTCACGTGCCGGATCGCCGCGGGTAGCGTTCGAGGGCGTGCCCGACGACCTCGCC
>SXHP01000230.1 GCA_005773165.1 Sphingomonadales bacterium
ACATCGTCAACGCGCTGGGCCGCCAGATGAAGGCGGAGCGCGAGAAACGCGCGAACATCCTGGAGGCGGAGGGCACCCGGGCGTCGGAAATCCTGCGTGCCGAGGGGCAGAAGGCGGCGCGCATCCTGGAGGCCGAGGGGCGGCGCGAATCGGCGTTCCGCGATTCGGAGGCGCGCGAGCGGGCGGCGGAGGCGGAGGCCAAGGCGACGCAGGTCGTCTCCGACGCGATCGAGAACGGCGGCACGCAGGCGATCAACTATTTCATCGCGCAGAAATATGTGGAGGCGATCGGCAAAGTCGCGACCAGCCCGAACGCCAAGACGATCCTGTTTCCGGTCGAGGCGACGCAGTTGATGGGGACGCTCGGCGGCATCGGCGAACTGGCCAAGGAGGCGCTGAGCGACCGGAGCGCGGACAAGCCCGCGCCCGAGCCGAAGCGCGGGCCGTTCGAGCTGCCGCGAGGGTGACGTGAGCGCAGGCCTTTGGTGGCTGATCGCGGCGCTGTCGCTCGGCATGGCGGAACTGGCCATCCCCGGCGTGTTCCTGGTGTTCCTGGCGATCGCGGCGGCGATCACGGGGGTGGCGGCGCTGGCGCTGCCGGATCTGCCGCTCGCCGCGCAGCTTGCGTCGTTCGGGGTGTGGAGCGCGGTGGCGGTGGTGATCGGACGGCGCTGGTACACCGACTATCCGATCGCCGCCGACGCGCGGCTCAACGATCGTACCGCCGGGATGATCGGCGAGGTCGTGCGGGTCGACACCCCGCTCGTCGGCGGACACGGACGGGTGCGGGTCGGCGACGGAACCTGGCCTGCGCGCGGGGCCGACGCGGAAGCGGGCGCGGCGGTGCGGATCGTCGCGGTCGAGGGCGGCGTAGTATGCGTTGAGCCGCTGATCGAGGAAGAGAAAGACTGATGCTGTCACGACGGTCGGTTCTTGCCGGAACGGGGGCGTCGCTGGCGCTTGCTGCGGTTCCTGCCGGGGCTCAGGGCTCGGCGGATGCGAAGGTCACCGCGCTGCTCGACGACGTGGCGGACGAGTTGCTCCGGCTTTTCCCCGAGACCGCGACGGGGCTCGGGCTAGACACGGGCGGGCGCGCGGCGTTGCGGGGCCGATCGACCGACCGCTCCGCTGCGGGGCAGCGCGAGATCGCGCGGCGATTGGCCGCTCGCGTCGCCGAGTTCGACCGGGTCGACGCGGGGGCGTTGACCCCCGCGACGCGCATCCACCTCGATGTCGCGCGCACGGCCTTCGAGACCGCGCTGCGCGGCTTCGCCTTTCCGTACGGCGACGTCGCGGTCGGCGGCTGGCGCAACTCGCCCTATGTCGTGATCCAGAACGTCGGCGCGTACATCGATACGCCGCGGCTGTTCGACGTTCAGAAGCTGGAGAACGAGGCGGATGCGGCGGCCTACCTCGCGCGGCTCGCCGACGTCGCGACGATGCTTGATGCGGAGACCGAACGGCTGCGCGGTGCGACCGCCACAGGGGTGATCCCGCCTGCGTTCCTGCTCGACAAGGCGATTAACCAGCTGCGCAGCGCACGGAGCGGCGATCCGGCGGCGTGGCCTTGGGTCGCCAAAGTCGGGGAGCGATTCCCCGCGCGGCGCGGGCAGGCGGCGGCGCTCGCGCGCGACCGGATCGTTCCCGCGTTCGACCGGCAGATCGCGGCCCTGCAGGATCAGCGCGTCAAGGCCGGCAACATCGCGGGGGTCTGGCGGCTGCCCGATGGTGAAGCCTATTACCGCTGGGCGCTCGGCGCGGCGACCACGACCACCCGAACGCCCGACGACATCCATGCGCAAGGACGCGATGAGCTCAAGCGGCTGCAGGCCCAGATGGACGCGCTGCTGCGGCCTCTCGGCTACACGCAAGGCAGCGTCGGCGCCCGCATGGCCGCGCTCGCACGCGATCCGCGGCAATTGTTCCCGAACACCGATGCGGGCCGCGCGCAGGTGATCGCCTATGCCGAGGGCAGGATCGCCGCGATCCGGCCGCGGCTGCCGCAGGCGTTCAGCCAGCCGGTGAAGGGCAATGTGGAGGTCCGCCGCATTCCACTCGCCGAAGAGCCTGGCGCGGCGAGCGCCTATGGCGGACCCGGCTCGCTCGACGGCGCCATTCCCGGCAAGTTCTGGATCAATCTGTCGACCACGGCACGCTGGCCGCGCTATTCGATCGCGACAACGACCTTCCACGAAGCGCTACCCGGCCATGTCTGGCAGGGCGAATACACCCAGCGGCTGCCGCTGATCCGGTCGATCCTCAACGAAGGCTTTCCCGCCTATTCCGAAGGCTGGGCGCTTTACGCCGAGCAGCTTGCCGACGAGCTCGGCATGTACGAGGACGACCCCGCCGGGCGGCTCGGTTTCCTGCAGGGCCTCGCGTTCCGCGCGTGCCGTCTGGTGGTCGACACAGGGCTCCACGCCAAGCGCTGGACTCGCGAGCAGGCGATCGCCTGGTTCGCCGAGGCGAACGGACAGGAGCAGAGCGAGGTCGTCGCCGAGGTAGAGCGCTATTGCTCATGGCCCGGGCAGGCCTGCGCGTACAAGACGGGGCACAGTGAGATCGTGCGGATGCGTGAGGCGGCGGCGGCGCGGCTTGGACAGCGGTTCGACAGGCGGCGTTTCAACGACGCCGTGGTCGGCGCGGGGCCGATGCCGTTGACGGTGCTCGGCAGAGTGGTCGAACGGTCTACGTGAAGCGCGTTGATACCCCCCCCCGGTCAGGGGAGGGGCTCAACTGGCATACATCAAAGGCTCAGGATCACGCCGCCTGCGACATTTGCCCCGTCGCCCGCGGAGCGGCCCGGCGGACGCCTTCGTCCACCGCGTCCTCAAATTGCGCGAAGTTGGCGACGAACAGGTCGACAAGCTTGGCCGCAGCGGCGTCGTACGCGTGCGGATCAACCCATGTCTGGCGCGGATCGAGGATCGCGCTGTCGACGCCGGGCACCGCGACCGGCACCTGAAAGCCGAAGTTCGGATCGGTCCGGAACGCGACGTCGTTGAGGCTGCCGTCGAGCGCGGCGTTGAGCAGCGCGCGGGTCGCCTTGATCGGCATGCGTTGGCCGACCCCGTACTTGCCGCC
>SXHP01000231.1 GCA_005773165.1 Sphingomonadales bacterium
ATCTCGGGGTCAAGGCGGGGATCGTCGAGAAGTCGGGCTCGTGGTTCTCCTACGATTCGGTCCGCATCGGCCAGGGCCGCGAGAACGCCAAGACCTATCTCAAGGACAACCCCGAGATGGCCGACCGCCTAGAGCGGGCGATCCGTCAGCGGACGGAAAAGGTCGCTGAGGAGATGATGGTCGGGGCGTCGGAGGACGACGACGTCTGAGACGATCGGCTTCGATTTGAAGGGCTCGCCGGCGACGGCGGGCCCGCTTCGCCTGATCGCATGGCGACCGCCATACGGCCGCCATCGAGGCGCTCGACGAAGCCGGTCCAGCCGAGCGGCTCCACAAGGCGGCTAGGTTTGTCCGGTCCTCCGTCGGAGCTCGTCGCGCCTGAGCTTCAGCGGACCCTGGGCGGGGCTCCATAAGCCCCGATCTTCTCGTCCAGTGCGGCTCTCGCCTTATCCAGTTGCGACACCCAGGTGCTCGTTTCCGCCTCGATGATCCCGTGCGCGCGCAGTTTCGCCTTCTGCAACGTGTCGAGCATCGCCCGTGCATGGCGGCTGCCGGGCGGCAGCGACACAGTCGTGGGGTAATGCTTGGCCCATGCGAATTGGAGTTCGTACTTGACCGCGTTGAGCTGAAGCTCGGTGACCATGAAACGCGCCCAGCTGCTGGACACCGTGAACACTTGATCCACCAGCAGCAGCAGGGCTCCGGTCGCCACCGCGACATAGGCCCAGGCCATGCCCTCCCGAGGACCGGCGTTCGGTTGCTGCAAGAGCCAGGCGGGAAAGTCACCGAGCAAGGGCAGCAGGATTCCAGCGCCTACAGATACGATCGCGCCGGTCCGAAGCGCATTGGTGGCCAGACGCCTCCGCTTTCTCTTGCTCCGATAGTAACGCGTCTCCTCCTCCAGATACGTCATCACTGAAGCGTAATAGGAGAGAAGCGACTCCGCGTTCAGATCCTTGTGGATGTCCATGTTCGTCCCTCCCCGGCGCCGATACTATCGGAAGAAGGGACGGCCGGCGGCAAGTGTTCTATCGTACAAGGCCGCCTCGCGCATAAGCGAAGCGGGTGGTGATCGGCCGACGCCCCCTTTGCCTCGCAGGTTCAGGCGACCGAGCTCAATGGTCCACCTCACCCGGCTGTTGCTGTTCCCGGCCATGCAGCCGGTTCCACAGCTCCCCCGTGCCCGCTTCTCGCGCCTTGTTGACGTATTGCGATGCGACCAGCCACCCCTTGATCGGGCGCAGCGGCAGGATTGTGCCGAGCACCATCAGCGGCAGCGAAGTCAGGAAGTGGACCCAGAAGGGCGGGCTCACCGCGACCTGGAACCAGACGATCAGAAAGGTCAGCGGAAAGGCGATGACGCACAGCGAAAAGAAGGCGGGGCCGTCGTCGGGCGCGGCGAAGCTGTAGTCGAGCCCGCAGCGGTCGCACCGGTCGGCGACCTTGAGCCAGGACTGGAACATCCGCCCCTCGCCGCAGCGCGGGCACAGGCCTTTCCAGCCCGCCTCAAGGATCCAGCGGAGCTTGCCGCCGCCCGTCTCGTCATCCGCCATCGCTCGTTCGCCTCGCCGTCAGGCCGGTAGATGGGCACGCCCTCCCGCGCTTTCAGCGGGGTGGGTCAATTTGCCCCAGCCGCGCCGCCGCCTTCACGGTCGAAATCGAAGCGGATGCGCACCCATGCGCCGACCAGCGCCTTGCCGCCGACCCGCGGCGGGCGGACGCGGAACTGCCACGCGGCCTGCCGCATCGCGCGCGCCAGCCCCGATCCCGCGGGAGCTTCACCGAGCGATCGACAATTGTCGACCTGGAAGTTCTCGATCGTGCGACACGCGATCAGCGCCCACGCGCCCGGCGGAGCCCCGGCAGGCAAGTAGCCCGCAAGTTCGGCGCGCGACGGCTCGCGATGCCATTCGGCGTTGTACAGCCGCTTTCCGCCCGGCCCTTCGCCGGGGCCATAGGCCGAGACGCTGTCGCCCGCGCCCTCCGCCTCACCGGCGCCCTCGTCGGCGGAACCCCGGATCTTGCCGATGTCCGCCGCCTCGAACAGCTCCATCCCGCCCGGCAGCATCAGCACGGGCGGCGGCGTGGCGGCGGGAGACGGCAGGGCGGGCGTCGGCGAGGCGGCGGCCGGCGAGGCCGCGCTCCTCGTGCGCGTCGCCCTGGCGACCGCCCGCTCGCGCGCGGCGGGCTTGGGCGCGCTCTCGGGCGCGGGTGCGATGGTGAAGGTGGTCGGCGGCTCGTCGTCGATCGGCGGGGCGACCGGCGAGGGTCCGAGCCGGAGGAGGAGCAGCACCACCAGCGCATGCGCGGCCACCGCCAGCAGAAAGCTGGTCACGCGGCGCGTGGCGGGCGTACGCGGCGCGAAGGGGAGGGCACGCATCGTTGTCGCGCCTAGCCACCGCGCTTGCGCGCCGCAACCGCGCTCGCCCCGCCCCGCCGGACGCGCTAAGGTCGCGCGATGACCGATACGAGGGACTGGGCAGGGCAGACCGGCGACGCCTGGGCGCAGGAGTGGCGGCGCACCGACCGCAGCTTCGCCGCGCTGACGCCGCACCTCGGCGCCGCGATCCTCGCCGCCGCGCCCTCCGCGGCGTTCCAGGCGCTCGACATCGGCTGCGGCGCGGGTCAGACCGCCCACGCGCTCGCCGCCGCGCGTCCCGATGCCGAAGTGACCGGGGTCGATCTGTCGCAGCCGCTGATTGAGGCCGCCCGGGCGCGTTCGCCGCTCGCTAATCTTCGCTTCACCGTCGCCGATGCGACCATTGCTGCCGCCGAGGTTTCGCCGGTCGACCTCTACGTCTCCCGCCACGGCGTCATGTTCTTCCCCGATCCCGTCGCCGCCTTTGCCGCGCTCGCCCAGGCGGCCACGCCCGGCGCTCGCCTCGTCTTCTCCTGCTTCGCCGAGCGCCGCGCCAATCGCTTCGCCGCCGATCTGCTCGCCGCGCTTGGCGAGGACGGCGAAGCGCCTGCAAGCGACGCGCCCGGTCCGTTCGCCTTCGCCGATCCCGCGCGCGTCGGCGCAATCCTCTCCGCTGCGGGATGGGCGGGGGAGGCCAAACGGGTCGACTTCGCCTATCGCGCAGGCGAGGGCGAAGACCCGGTCGGCGACGCGGTGAGCTTCTTCTCACGGATCGGCCCTGTCGCTTCGCTTCTCCGCGAGGCGCCCGAAGCCGAACGGCCCGGACTGCGCGCCCGCGTGGCCGAGGCCTGCGCCCGCCGCCTCCATGACGGCGCGGTGGATTTCCCCGCTGCGGCGTGGCTATGGTCCGCCTCCCTTTCGGAGCATGCGCGATGATCACCGTCCACCACCTCGAGAACAGCCGGTCGCAGCGCGTCCTCTGGATGCTCGAGGAGCTCGGGCTGCCGTATGCGATCAAGCGCTACGAGCGGAACAAGAAGACGATGCTGGCCCCGCCCGAATTGCGGCAGGTGCATCCGCTCGGCAAATCCCCGGTGATCGACGATGACGGTCTGGTGATCGCCGAGACCGGCGCGATCGTCGAGTATCTGGTCGAGAAGGCCGACGGCCGACTGGGCCCGCCGTCGCATCGCGACTCGGCGCTGCGCTACCGCTTCTGGCTCCATTATGCGGAGGGGTCGATGATGCCGCCGCTGCTGCTGAAGCTGGTGCTTGCGCGCATCCCCCTGTTCGGCAAGGCGGCGTTGAAGCGCATCCAGCCGATGGTCGACGTCCACCTCGATTACATCGAGAGCGAGCTGGCGCAGCGTCCGTGGTTCGCAGGCGACGAGATGACCGCCGCCGACGTGATGATGAGCTTCCCGCTGGAGGCCGCGCGCAGCCGCGGCGGGCTGGACGCCGCGCGCCCCGCGACGATCGCGTGGCTCGACAAGGTCCATGCGCGCCCGGCCTACAAGAGCGCGCTCGCGAAGGGCGGACCCTATTCCTACGCCTAGCGCCTGGGCCCGCCGATCTCGTCGAAGCTGTCCGCATCCACCGCCGGCCCGTGTCCGCTCGGCGCGGGGAGGGGCTCCACGTCGGGCGATTCGGGCGTGTCGAGCCCGCCTTCCCACTTGCCGATCACCGACGCCGCGATCGCATTGCCGACGACGTTGGTCGCCGATCGCCCCATGTCGAGGAAGTGGTCGACCGCCAGGATCAGCAGCAGCCCGGCCTCCGGAATGTTGAACATCGCCAGCGTTCCCGCGATCACCACCAGCGACGCGCGCGGCACGCCCGCGATCCCCTTCGACGTCACCATCAGCACCAGCAGCATCGTGATCTGCTGACCCACCGACAGGTCGATGCCGTACGCCTGCGCGATGAACAGCGACGCGAACGTCATGTACATCATCGACCCGTCGAGGTTGCACGAAGCGCCGAGCGGCAGCACGAAGCTGGCGATCCGCGGCGGCACGCCGAACTTGTCGAGCGCCTCCAGCGTCCGCGGGTACGCCGCCTCCGACGACGCCGCCGAGAAGGCGAGGATCAGAGGATCGCGGATGTAGCGGACCAGGTGCCGCGTCCGCGGGCCGATCAGGACGAAGGCGATGCCGATCAGCACCGCCCACAGGATCGCCAGCCCGATGTAGAAGGTGACCATGAAATAGCCGAGGTCGCCGAGCACCCCGGGCCCGCGCTCCGCCAAGGTCGACGCGACCGCGGCGAACACCGCGAAGGGGGCGAAGCGCATCACGTAATTGGTGATCTGCAGCATCACCGCGACCAGCGCCTCCGTCGCGCGGACCAGCGGCGCGGCCTTCTCGCCGACCGCGGTGATCGCGACGCCGACGAAGATCGAGAAGACGACGATCTGGAGAATCTCGTTGGTCGCCATCGCGTCGATCATCGATGCGGGGACGATGTGGCTGACGAACTTGGCGAGATCGAACGCGCCGCGGTCGACCCCGCTGGCGGCGTTGGCGGGCGGGATGGCGAGATCGAGGCCGACGCCGGGCTGGAGCAGGTTGACCAGCACCAGCCCCAGGGTCAGCGAGATCAGGCTGGCGGCGACGAACCACAGCAGGCTGCGCAGGCCGACGCGGCCCAGCGCCGACGTGTCGCCCATGTGCGCGATGCCGACGACCAGGGTGGAGAAGACC
>SXHP01000232.1 GCA_005773165.1 Sphingomonadales bacterium
GCGCCGATCACGGCGACGTTGGCCACGCGAATACCCCCGCGTGTTGCTCGGCGCCGCTTAAGCGGGCCGGGCGAGCGGGTCCACGGCTTTTACGCGGAAGGAGAGGCTAAGGAGAGGCGAATGCGCATCGCTTGCGCAACCGAAGTTGTCGAAGTTTGCGCATATCGCGTTTATTCGGCGCGGGAAACGTCGACACGGATCCATGCGTGGTCGCGAACGATCGCCGCCGATCGTTTTCATGTCTGCACCGTTGGTCAAAGAGCGCGGGGGCGAGCCCGTCGCCACGATGACCGGTGCGGCGGCTGTAGGACAGCGGCTTTCGCGCCCGTCGCGGTCAATCGTGGTAAACGGGCCCTAAGCCATAGCTGTAGAGCCCGCTTCCACCGCTGATGGAGCATCCAGGCGTCACCGGCGTTGTATTGCCGGTTTGCGTAGGGGTGCCTCGTCCTCGGCCTTCTCCCTCGGGCGAGGCACCTTCTTTCGCGCGGGGACCTTACCGAAAGGTAAAGGATTGGCGCGCGACGGGGCCATTGCGAACACGGCTCCCGCCCTTCACCTTGGGGCGGAGTGAGCAGGCGGTCTCTCGGCGAACGCATCAAGGCGTGGGCGCGGCATCTGAGGCGCGACGTGATCGCGCTGTGGCTCGCCGCACGCGATCCGCGCGTGCCCTGGGACGCCAAGGCGGTCGCGGCTGCGGTGGCCGCCTATGCCCTGTCGCCGATCGACCTCATTCCCGATTTCGTGCCGGTGCTCGGCTATCTGGACGACCTGCTGGTCGTTCCCTTCGGCATCTTCGTGGCGGTCAAGCTGATACCGGAGCCGATCATGCTGGACCTTCGGAAACGAGCGGCCGAGCAGCGCAAGCCGGTCTCGACGGCCGGAATGGTCGCCGTCGTGCTGATCTGGGCCGCCGCCCTCATGCTGACCGTGTGGCTGGTCCGGCGCTGGTGGAGCGACGCACAATAGCGGACGCCCGATTGCGGGCTACAGCAACCGATCGTCAGAACGACGCGGCGTCTCGCGCCTCGCCGCCCGCCCAGACGTGCGTGCAGAGCTGCGCCTCGGGCGTGTCGCCCGCCTCCAGCGCCGCGACCGTGACCCAGCCTTGCGCGCGCATCGCCGCGCCTTGCGCCGGAGGCGTGCCGAGCGGCAGGAACAGGCGGCGGCGGTCCGGGCTGCCGCCCTGGCGGACCAGCGCGTCGGCGAACAGGGAGAAGCCGGTGGCGGTTTCCTCCGCGCCGTCTTCGTGGAGGATCGTGTAGGTGCCGCCGCGGCCGACTTCGCGGCCGATGCTGCCGGAGAAGAGCGAGAAGCCGAGCCAGGATTGGTATTCGAAGCCGTGGCGCTCGGTCGGGTCCAGCGTGAGCGTCACCGCGCCGCCGATCCCCGCCGCGATGCGTTCGAGGCCGTCGAGCCGCGAGGCGAGCGCGCCCGCGGCGTCAAGGGCGCGAAGCCGCTCCAGCGCGGGGGCGAACGGGCCGGCGGCCTCGACCAGCGGCAGATATTCGGGCGCGAGCGCGGCGACGCTCCCTGCGTCCTTGGCGTCGAGGCGATCGCGCAACGCAGCGATGCGGTCGGGGGCGACCGGAAGCGGGCCTGCGGCGAGCGTGTCGAGCAGATCGGGAAGGGTGAAGTCGATGGAGGGGCTTTCCGCGCCGGCCGCGGCGAGCGCTTCGACCGCGACGCCGACCACTTCGGCGGCGGCGGCGACGGTATCGAGGCCGATCAGCTCGCAGCCGATCTGACGCTGCGCGCGCTCGGGGGCGAGCTGGGGGGAGCGCAGGCGGAGCACCGCGCCCGCATAGCTGAGCCGGACGGGGCGCGGGTGGTGCGCCATGCGGGTCGCGGCGATCCGCGCGACCTGCGCGGTGATGTCGGGGCGGATCGCGAGCGTCTCGCCGCTCACCGGATCGACATAGCGCACCGCGCCGGTCAGCCCGCCCGCCTTCAGCCGGGTCGCCAGGCCGTCGGCGAACTCGGCGAGCGGGGGGTCGACTCGCTCATAGCCGTGCATGCGCGCGGCCTCGAGCACCCGCGCCTCGAGCGCCGCGGCGGCGTCGGCAGAGGGAGGGAGGACGTCGTGGAGTCCTTCGGGGAGGAGGCCTGCGGTCATCGGGGCGCGATACCGGGGGAGTCGGGGTGCGGCTAGTGGGTTCACGCGAAGGCGCGAAGGCGCGAAGAGAAGTGGTTCACGCGGAGGCGCGGAGACGCGGAGGTGTTTCGCCCGCTGAAGCGTTCCGCGACAGCGGAACCCTCATCGCCATCGGCTGCGACGGGCTTCACAGTCCGCTCCCGCGGACGATCTTGGCCGCCAGCACGCCATCTCTGCGCTTCCGCGCCTCGCGTGAACCAACCTTTTCTGTTCGCGTCTTCGCGTGAACGAGAATCAGCTTCCCAGCGCCGCCTTGATCCGTTTCGCCGCGCGCGCGACGAAGCCTTCTTCGGCCGCTTCGGCGTCCGCTTTGGTCCTGTGCGCGACGCCCGCGGGCTCAGCGGGGGGCGCGTAGACCGAGAACAGCTTGAGCGGCTCGTCGCCCGTATTGACGATGTTGTGCTCCGCCCCCTTCGGAATGACGATCATGTGGTTGTCGGTCACGGTGGTGCGATGGCCGTCGACGATCGCCGCGCCCCGGCCGTCGACGAAGAAGGTCGTCTGGTCGGCGCGGTGGGTCTCCATGCCGATGTCCTCGCCGGGGGCGAGGCTCATCAGGACGATCTGGATGTTCTTGTCGAGATAGACCTCCTTCTGGAAGAAGTCGTTGCCGCCTGCGAGCGCGCCCATGTCCTTGTTGAAGATCGCCATCGTCTGCTCCTGTGGGAAGCGCGATCAACGGACGAGGGCGCGCTTCGTTCAGAAGCGGAGGCCCATTGCGGTGCGGACGCCGGGGAGCGCCTTGACCCGGGCGAGCAGATCGGACGTCACCGGTTCGTCGACCGACAGGAGCAGCACCGCCTCGCCGCCCGCCTGACGGCGGCCGAGGTGGAAGGTGCCGATGTTGACCCCGGCCTCGCCGAGCAGCGTGCCGAGGCGGCCGATGAAGCCGGGCGCGTCCTCGTTGACGACATAGAGCATCGGGCCCGCAAGGTCGGCCTCGACCTTGATCCCGAACAGCTCGACGAGGCGCGGCGCGGCGTTGCCGACGAGCGTGCCCGCGACCGAGCGGTCGCCGTCGCTGGTGGCGACGGTGACGCGGACGAGGGTGTGGTAGTCGCCCTCGCGCTCGTGGCGGATTTCACGGACGTCGATGCCGCGCTCCTTGGCGAGAAACGGCGCGTTGACCATGTTCACCGTGTCCGAATGGACGCGCATGAACCCGGCGAGGACCGCGGAGGTGATCGGCTTCTGGTTGAGCTCGGCGGCGGCGCCCTCCGCCTCGACCGAGATGCCGCTGATCGCGCCGTGCGCGAGCTGGCCGACGAGGCTGCCGAGCGTCTCGGCGAGCGCCATATAGGGCTTGAGCTTGGGCGCTTCCTCCGCGGACAGCGACGGCACGTTCAAGGCGTTGGTGACCCCGCCCGAGACGAGGAAGTCGGCCATCTGCTCGGCGACCTGGATTGCGACGTTGACCTGCGCCTCAGTGGTCGACGCGCCGAGGTGGGGCGTGGAGATGAAGTTCGGAGTGCCGAACAGCGGCGAGGCGGTGGCGGGCTCCTCGACGAACA
>SXHP01000233.1 GCA_005773165.1 Sphingomonadales bacterium
ACGCGATCGCGATCCGCGGCGAGGTGCGCGTGTCGGCGGGCAAGAAGCAGCACGGGCTGGTGATCGCGGGCTGACGCGCGTTAACACCTTCTCCAGACATGATTTCCTATGCCGTAGGGCGTCCGCTCCGGCTGCGGACGCATGGGAGAGGATTGCATGACGATCGCCGGACAGATGCTTCCCAGCGAGGAGCGCAGCGAGCCGCGCGAACCCGTCCTGTACCGGACCCGGGTGACCGGCGCGAACGGCGTGGAGCGCTCGGCGACGCTGGTCAACGTCTCGGCCGGCGGCTTCATGGCGCGGTGCGAAGACGGCTTCGCTGAGGGCGAGAGCATCGTCGTGCTGCTGCCCCGACTCGGCCGCGTCGCCGCCGAAGTGCGCTGGTCGCTGGGCGGCCGGATGGGTTGCCGATTAAAGCAATCGCTCGGCATGTCCGATTACCACCTCCTCCTGCAGGCGCTGCCACGGGGTTAGCCCGACCGCAGCAACTGCACCCCCGCATCGCGGTCGAACAGGTACAGCGCCACTCGCGCCGCCTGCCCCCGCGATCCCTCCAGCCCGCCGTCGCGATCGACCAGCAGCCGCGCATCATCCTGCGCGCATTGCAGCAGGTCGGCGAGGCTGTCGGGCGGCACGAGCCGGAACGCCTGCTCTCCCGACTGCCGCGTCCCCAGCATCTCGCCGCCGCCGCGCAATCGAAGGTCCTCCTCCGCGATGCGGAAGCCGTCATTGGTCTCGCGCATCAGCGCAAGGCGCGCCCGCGACGTCTCGCTCAGCGCCGACCCGCGGAGCAGCAGGCACCGCGACAAGCCCCCGCCCCGCCCCACCCGCCCGCGCAACTGGTGCAACTGCGCCAGCCCGAACCGGTCGGCATGTTCGATCACGATCAGCGTCGCAGTGGGCACATCGACGCCCACCTCGATCACCGTCGTCGCGACCAGTACGCTCAGCCGATTGGCCGAGAAATCCGCCATCACCGCGTCCTTCTCAGGCGGCTTCATCCGCCCGTGGACCAGCCCGATCCGGTCGCCGAACCGCTGCCGCAACACCCCCGCCCGCATCTCGGCCGCGGCCAGATCGGATTTCTCGCTCTCCTCGACCAGCGGGCACACCCAATAGGCTTGCCCGCCCTCCTCTTGTTCTTTCTCGCCGATGTGCCGCCCGAGCCCATCGACCACCTCGTCGAGCCGATCCTCCGACACGACTCGCGTCTCGATCGGCTGGCGGCCCGGCGGCATTTCGTCGAGCCTGCTCACGTCCATCTCGCCGTATTGCGCCAGCGTCAGCGTTCGCGGGATCGGCGTCGCGGTCATCGCCAGCAGATGCGGCGGGCGCACGCCCTTGGCCTGCAACATCATCCGCTCGGCCACCCCAAAGCGGTGCTGCTCGTCCACGACGACCAGCGCCAGGTCGCGATAGGTCACCGCATCCTGAAACACCGCGTGGGTGCCGACCAGAATGTCGATCTCCCCCGCCGCCAGCGCCATCAGCGTCGCCTCCCGCACCCGCCCCTTGTCGCGCCCGGTGAGCACCGCGACCTCGACCGGCAGCCCGGCGAGCGTCCGCCGCAACGTCTCGTAATGCTGCCGCGCCAGGATTTCGGTCGGCGCGAGCATCGCCCCCTGCGCCCCCGCCTCCACCGCGATCAGCAGCGCCATCGCGGCAACCAAGGTCTTGCCCGATCCCACGTCGCCCTGCAGCAGCCGCAGCATCGGCGCGGCCTGCGCCAGATCGCCCTCGATCTCGCGAACCGTCCGCGCCTGCGCGCCGGTGAGCTGGTAGGGCAGCTTGAGCATGTCCCGCAGCCGCCCGTCGCCAACCAGCGCCCGCGTCTTCCTCGCCCGCGTCGACTGGCGAACCAAAGTCATTGCGAGCTGATTGGCGAACACCTCGTCATAGCCGAGCCGCTCGCGCGCCAGCTTGTCGGCCGGGTCCTCATGTATCCGCGCCAGCGCCTCGCGCCAGTCCGGCCAGCCGCGCCGCTCCTTCAGCCCGCCGTCGATCCATTCCGGCAGCACCGGCGCACGCTCCACGGCTTGGATAGCGAGAGCCCCCATCCGCCGCGAAGTCAGCCCCTCCGACAGCGGATAGATCGCCTCCCGCTCGCGCACCTCCTCGTCGGGCTCCGACAGCTCGGGATGCACGATCTGCAGTTCCTGACCATAAGTGTCGAGCCGCCCCGCCACCCGCTTGGGCTCGGCCAACGGCAGCAACTTCTTCACATACCCGGACGATCCGCCGAAATAGACCAGGCTGACGTAATTGCCGTGCCGGTCCGTCGCATGGACCCGCGTCGGTCCCCGGCTGCGGCTGATCTTGTAGTCCACTGGGCGCAGCACGATCGAGATCATCCGCCCCGCGTCCGCCGCCATCAGCTCGTCGCGTGCGAAGCGGTCGACCCACCCGGTCGGCAGGTGGAACGCCACGTCCACCACCCGCGCCAGCCCAAGCCGCTCCAGCGGCTTTGAAAGCGCCGCGCCGACGCCCTTGAGCGCGGTCACCTCGGCGAACAGCGGATTGAGGATATCGGGGCGCATGACTATGTGACTCCTACCCCAGCCCTCTTCCGTCATGCCAGCGCAAGCTGGCATCTCGTCGTCGCCAGGGCACGCCCTCTCACCAGGAGACCCCAGCTTGTCACTGGGGTGACGGTTTCGATCATGGACCACGCCATCCGCCTAAAACGCCTGCGCTTCCGCGCCTGGCACCGCGGCACGAAGGAGGCCGACCTGATGATCGGCGGCTACTGCGACGCGCATTGCGACACCTGGACGACGGAGCAGGTCGACTGGTTCGAAGCGCTGCTGGAGGAGCAGGACGTCGACATCATGGCCTGGGCGATCGGCACGCAACCGTGCCCGGCGCGTTGGGACGGCGCGATGATGGAGGCGATGCGCAAATTGGAATACGTGCCGATCGCCACCTGACCCCTGTCACCCCGGACTTGTTCCGGGGTCCAGGGTTGAGCTGGGCTGGGTTCTCAACAACGGAGCGTATCGCTCGCACCACGCTGGACCCCGGAACAAGTCCGGGGTGACGAAAGTATCGAATGCCCGAACTCAAGACGATTCTCTCGGCCCAGCGCGCCCTCACCCTCGCGGGCGTCCCCACCGGGTTTCAGCCCTCGCTCCTCGGCGACCTCGCGCGCGCCGCGGGCCGAGCCGTCTTCATCGCCCCCGACGAAGCCGCGATGCGCGCGATCGCGTCCACCGTCCCCTTCGTCGCCCCCGACGTCGAGGTCGTGCAGTTCCCCGCCTGGGACTGCCTCCCCTACGATCGCGCCTCCCCCTCCTTGCGCGTCATGGCCGAGCGCGTCGCCGCGCTCTACCGCCTGCAAGCCAAACGCACCAAGCCGCAGCTCGTCCTCGCCACCGCCAACGCCGCGACACAGCGCGTCCTCACCCCCTTCCGCATACGCCAGCTCGTCGCCACCCTCGCGCCGGGCGAGCGGATCGACCGCGACAGCCTGGCGCAGCTCCTCCAGGCCAACGGCTACGTCCGCACCGACACCGTCCACGATCAGGGCGAATACGCCGTCCGCGGCAGCCTCGTCGACCTGTTCCCCTCCGGCGAGGAGCAAGCGCTCCGCCTGGATTTCTTCGGCGACGAGGTGGAGAGCGTCCGCACCTTTGACCCCGCCGACCAGCGCACCACCGGCCGCCTCGACGGCTTCACCCTCCTCCCCGCGTCCGAGGCTTTGCTCGACGAGGAGTCGATCAAACGCTTCCGCAGCCGCTACCGCGAGGCGTTCGGCGCGACCGCGACCGGCGATCCGCTCTACCAGGCGGTCTCGGAAGGCCGCCGCCTCGCGGGCATGGAGCATTGGCTCCCTCTGTTCGAAGACAAGCTCGCCACCCTGTTCGACCACCTCGGCGACCCGGTGATCGTCCGCGACTCAGGCGTCGCGCAAGCGGTGGAGGGCCGGTTCGACGCGATCCTCGACTATTTCGAGAACCGCAAACGCGCCGAAGCCGCCCAGCCCGGCAGCTACCGCCCGCTCGCGCCCAAGGCGCTGTACGTGCTGGCCAAGGAGTGGGAGACCGCGACTGCCGGAACCCACCTGACGACCGCGTTCCATGAACCCGAGAGCACGACCGTCCTCGACTTCGGCGTCGACGGCCCCCGCGATTTCGGCCCCGAGCGCTCCGCCGGAACCAACGTCTATGAAGCGGTCGTCGATCACCTCGCCGCGCTGCGCAAGCAGGGCCGCAAGCCGGTCCTCGCCAGCTACTCGGCAGGCGCGCGCGAGCGGCTCGGCGGTTTGCTCAAGGACCACGGCCTGACCGGCGCGAAGCCTGTCGACACCTGGCAGCAGGCGCTCGGCCTTGCCGCGAGCGGTGTCGCGCTCGTCGTCCTCCCGCTCGACCACGGCTTCACCGCCCCCGATGTCGCGGTCCTCACCGAACAGGACATGCTCGGCGACCGCCTCGTCCGCCGCGCCAAGCGCAAGAAGTCCGCCGACGCCTTCCTCGCCGAACTCGCCACCCTCTCCCCCGGCGACCTCGTCGTCCACACCGAGCACGGCATCGGCCGCTACGAGGGGCTGACCTCGATCCCAGTCGGCCAGTCGCCCCATGACTGCGTCGCGCTGTCCTACGCGGGCGGCGACAAGCTCTACGTGCCCGTCGAGAACATCGACGTCCTATCCCGCTACGGCTCCGGCGAGGAAGGCGCGACTCTCGACCGTCTCGGCGGCGAGGCGTGGCAGCGCCGCAAGTCGAAGATGAAGGAGCGCATCCGCGAGATCGCGGGCGAACTCATCGCGACCGCCGCCGAGCGCGCGCTGCACCCCGGCGACGTCATGGAGCCCGACGCCAGCGGCTATCCCAGCTTCGTGGACCGATTCCCGTATCAGGAGACCGACGACCAGGATCGCGCGATCGAGGACGTCATCGGCGACCTGTCCGCGGGCAAGCCGATGGACCGCCTGATCGTCGGCGATGTCGGCTTCGGCAAG
>SXHP01000234.1 GCA_005773165.1 Sphingomonadales bacterium
CGGAGTTGCCGGGCGCATCCGTCGCGACCACCGGCAGGCACGCCGCCATGGCCTCCAGCGCGGCGAGCGGGAGCCCTTCGAAGGACGAGGGCAGGACCAACAGGTCGGCCAGCGCCATGAGGTCGGGCACGTCGGCGCGGGGGCCGAGCAGGCGGACGGTGCCCGCCAGCCCGCGGGCGGCGACTGCGCGCGCGGTCGGGATCAGCAAGGGGCCGTCGCCTGCGAGCAGGACGACGCAATCCGGATGGGCTTGGAGCACCGCGGGCAGCGCGTCGAGCAGCAGACGATGACCCTTCTGCTCGGCGAAACGCGCGACCATCAGCAGGACGGGCGCGTCGCCCACGCCCCATTCGGTGCGCAGCGCCGCACGCGAGCGGGATGGCGCGCGGGGGGCGACGCCGTTGTGGACGGTGGCGATCAGCGCCGGGTCGATTCCAGCGGCGCGATGGCTCTCCGCGACCGCGTCGGACACGCAGATCAGCCGCGCGACCTCGTGCGCTTCGCGGAAATGCTCGGCGCGCTCCGCATCGTCGGTTAGCAGATAGGGCAGGTGCTCGGTGCGGATCACGGGCACGCCCGCGGCGCGCGCTGCGCGGACCGCGGCGTGGCCTTCCCAGCCGATTCCGGCATGGACGTGGACCAGATCAGGCCCTTCGCGCTTGAGCCAGCGGGTCAGCGCCGCCTCATCGTCGCCGATCGCCTTGACCGCGAAGCCGCCCGCAACCGCGCGCTCGATCAACCCGGTGCCGGGGCGCGCCGCGACGACGACCTCGCCGCCAAGACCCTGCGCCAGCGCGAGCAGGTGCGCGCCGACTCCCGACGGCGCCGGGCTGTCGGTCAGTAAACAAAGGCGGGTCATTCGGCGGCGGACAGGACCGGAGTCTGCTTTGCGCGCAACCTGCGGTACGTCGCCAGCGCCTGACCGACGACCTGGTCCATGTTGTAGTATCGATAGGTCGCGAGCCGGCCGACGAAGGTCACGTCGTCCTGCGCGTCCGCCAGCGCCTCGTAGCGCTTGAACAGCGCCTGGTTCTCCGGGCGCGGAATCGGATAGTACGGGTCACCCTCCGCGCTCGGAAATTCGTAGGTGACGCTGGTCTTCGCGTGCTGCTGCCCGGTCAGGTGCTTGTATTCGGTGATCCGCGTGTGAGGCACGGCCTCGTCGGGGTAGTTGACCACCGCGACCGGCTGAAACTGTTGCGCATCGCGCGTTTCGTGCCGGAACTGGAGGCTGCGGTAGGGCAGCTTGCCGAAGCGAAAATCGAAGAATTCGTCGATCGGACCCGTGAAGACGATGTGGTCGCAATCGACCCGGTCGATCACGTCGCGATACTCGACGCCGAGCTCGGTCGTGATGTTCGGATGGTCGAGCATCGCCTCGAACATCTTGGTGTAGCCTTGCGCGGGCATCGCCTGAAAGCGATCGGCGAAATAGCGGTCGTCGGTGTTGGTCCGTGTCGGCACCCGCGCGGTCACCGCCTTGTCGAGCTCCGACGGGTCCAAGCCCCATTGCTTGCGCGTATAGCCGCGGAAAAAGGTTTCGTAGAGCTCGCGCCCGACCGCGGAGACAACGACGTCCTCCGAGGTGCGCACCACATCAACCGGCTCCGCGCGCGATGCGAGGAAGGCGGCGGCTTCGTCGTCGGTCGTCAGATTGGCCGCGTAGAGCGTGTTGAGCGTCGTGCGGTTGATCGGGATCGGCACGAGTTGCTTGCGCACGTCGGCGAGCACGCGGTGCTCGTAGGGGCGCCAGGCGGTGAAGCGCGACAGATAGTCGAACACTTCCGCCGAATTGGTATGGAAGATGTGCGGGCCGTAGCGGTGGATCAGCACGCCCGCGTCGTCATATTCGTCGAAGGCGTTGCCCGCTACATGCGGACGGCGATCGACCACAAGCACGCGCTGACCGGCGTCTGCGGCGAGCCGTTCGGCGAGGACCGATCCTGCGAAGCCTGCGCCTACGACCAGCGTGTCGTACCGCGGGCGGCTTGCGGCCGGGCGGACGGGCGTGAGCTTGGCCGTGATCACCCGGTCGATCTCCTTCGCCATCGCTTTCTGCGTGCGATCCCACGACTGACTCGCGAGCAGCCGGTCGGCCTCATCGAGCCACGCGCCCTCGCGCGGCAGATCGAGCGCGGCCTCGCAGCCAGCGATGAAGCTCGCGGCGTCGCTGGCGATCGTCACCGCGGCGGCGTCGCCGTAATGGCGGATCACGTCGGTGACCGGGGTCGACACGACGGGCAGACCGCCCGCGAGATATTCGGGGGTCTTGGGCGGGCGGATGAAGCGGGTCGCCTCGTTGATCGCGAACGGCATCAGCGCCACGGCCCAGCAGGACAGATAGGCGGGCAAATCGCGGTAATCACGTCCGCCGAGCCAATGGATGTTGCCGCGGCGGGGCAGGTGCGCGGGGTCGATCTTGGCGACGGGGCCGATCATCACCACCGACCATTCCGGGTGCGAGGCGGCGAGCGCGTCGATCAGGCCGAGGTCGATCCGCTCGTCGATGACGCCGTAGAAGCCGAGCTTCGGGCCAGGGATGCCGCGTTGGTCCTCCGGCTCGGCGATGTCGCCGCGCGCCTGCGCGAAATGGCCGACCTCGACCGCGGATGGAAAGGGGTGAACGTCAGCGTGCCGCCCGCGCTTGGCTTCGTAGAGGCTGTACCCGCCGGTGAACACCAGGTCGGCGCGCGCGAGCAGTCGGCCTTCGCGCTCGACCAAGGCGGGATCGGCGAAGCGGAAGGCGGACAGTTCGTCCATGCAGTCGTAGACGACCGCCGAAGCGCGCAGATGCTCCGCAAAGACGAACATGACCGGCGTGTAGAACCACAGCAGCGGCTCGCCGCGTACGCTGGTCTTCACGAAATTGTCGAGCAATCCCTTCAAGCCTGCTTCGACGTCCTCGCGACTCCACCAATGCGGCAAGCGAGGCCTCAGCGCGACCACGTCGTCGGCGGGGAAGGCGTGGTGTTCCAGATAAGGCAACGGGTGATCGCACGGGATATGCTCTTCCCAGACGAACACCGGACGCGCGCGGGCGAAGCGACGGAGCAGATGCTGCGGGCGCTGCGTCACGAAATCCCAGCGCAGATGCGAAAAGCAAAGAAGGGGGGGAAGTTCGGGACTCGCCGGATGATGTTCGATGCGGCCGGATGAAGCGGGGAGAAAACTTTGTCCGTGCACGCGTTTCCCCAATCCGAGTTCTTGTGGCTGCCGCCTGTCTACGCGTGCACCCCTAGAACGTCGCTCAACGCCTGTCCCTGCTTGATGTTGCAAAGCGGCTTCATAACTTCGATCAATCTCGCAACGCTGTGCGGCCATGTCCACCGTGCGAGCACGGCGGCGCGGGCGTCGAACCGATGCGCCTCGTCGCGCATGGCCATGATCGCCTCGGCGAAGCTGTCGGAAGAGGCGGTGCGGCCGGTTTCGGGCAGAATGAACTGCAATCCGCAACTCAGGCGTTCGTTGGCAAGCACCGGCAACCCGGCGAGCATGTACTCGGTCAGGATCGCGGGCGCGCCGTCATCCACGCCGCAGACAACGCCGAATTTTGCGCGGTTCATCAACCGGTTGACTTCGGCGATCGGCACGCCCGGCGGACCGACGAACTCGATTAAAAGCCGCTGCTCGGCCGCGCGGGCGCGCAGCTCGTCAGCCATCTCGCCATAGCCGAAGACGCAGAGCGCGCGGACGTCGCGCGGCAATCGCGCCAGCGCGTCGAACAGGATGTCGTGGCGCTTATAGGATTGCGCGGCGGCGACGTAGATCAGATCGACGTCCTTGGGCGTGCCCAGCGGACGGAATTGCTCGACCCCTGCGAATTCGGGGCCGATCGGCATGACCGCGGTCGCCATGCCGGAATGGCGCTCCGCGACGACGTCCGACTGCCACTCGGCACCGGTGATGACCAGGTCGAAGTGCGCGCTCACGTCCGGGGGCACGCGCAGCGCCGGGGCGTCGATCGAGTTGTAGAGGATCACGCTGTTCGCGCACGCCTCCAACAGATCGGGCGCGACGCCGATGCCGAGCACGACGAGGACATGCGGCGCGCCGTAGCTGCGGACGAATTCGACCATCTCGGTCGAAGCGAATGGCGCGTGTTCGCGGTCGAGGCGGAAGGCGCGGCGGGCCAGCACGGGCGACTCGCGCCTGAACGGCGGGGGCGTGTCGGCGCGCCAGTGATGCCAGATCTCGACGCAGTCCGCGAATCCTGCGGCGACCAGCGCGAGCGGTAGGCGCTCCAGATAGCCGCCCTCGACGACCGGCGCGTAGCCGGGCGCGGACGGCCACGGGCGTTCGTCGTCCGGAAGCGACGCCCAGCGCTCGTGCGCCGCTTTTACGCTCAGCTGATGATCCGCAGGCGGCCAGCCGTCGACGAAATCGCTGATGACGACGACGGTGCGCTGGCGCGTCAGCGGCGTCCTCAGCTGTCCGCCCCGTCCTGAGTCACCTTGAGCGCGACCGAAAGGAAGCTCGGGACAGGGCCGTTCCAGCCCTCGTCGGGTCCCTCGTCGCGCGAGTCCGGACGGCGCTCCTCGCGGCGCGGCGGAGGCGCGCGATCCGGGCGCGGCGCGGGGTCTTGGCGTAGCGGGCGAAGCTCGGCGACCGGCGCTGTATCGGGCGCCGCCGCCTCGCTCCTCGGCTTGCGGGCCCGCTCGCGCCGCGGCCGTTCTTCCCGCGCGGGCTCGGGCTCGACCGGCATCGCATCGAGCCGCGGGATCGTCTGCCCGGTCAGCTTCTCGATGTTCTGGATGTTCTCGGCGTCATCGGGCGCGACGAACGTGTAAGCGGTGCCCGTCGCACCGGCGCGCCCCGTCCGCCCGATGCGATGGACGTAATCGTCCGGGTGCCAGGGCGCGTCATAGTTGAAGACCGTGCTCACGCCCTTGATGTCGAGCCCGCGCGCCGCGACGTCGCTCGCCACCAGCACGTCGACGTCGCCGCGCTTGAACAGCTCCAGTTCGGCCAGCCGCTGCGGCTGCTCCATGTCGCCGTGGATCTCGCCCGAGCGCAGGCCCGCCTGCTTCAACACCTTGTTGAGCTCGCGCACCGTCGTCTTGCGGTTGCAGAAGACGATCGCGTTGGTGACCTCGTCCTGCCGCAGCAGCGCGCGGAGCCGCTCCCGCTTCGCCGATTGCGACGCGACCGGCACCAGCCATTGGGTGATGTTGACGTTGGTCGACGCGGGCCGCGCGACCTCGATCCGCTTGGGATTGTCGAGGAACTTGTCCGCCAGCTTCTTGATCGGCGCGGGCATGGTCGCCGAGAACAGCAGGGTCTGCCGCTGCTTGGGCAGCTTGGTGCAGATCTCCTCGATATCGGGGATGAACCCCATGTCGAGCATCCGATCCGCCTCGTCGATGACCAGCAGCGAGCAGCCGTTGAGCAGGATCTTGCCGCGCCCGAACAGGTCCATCAGGCGGCCCGGCGTCGCGATCAGCACGTCGACACCCTTCTCCAGGGCGGCGAGCTGATCGCCCATCGAGACGCCGCCGATCAGCAGCGCCATCGACAGCTTGTGGTTCGCGCCGTACTTCTCGAAATTCTCGGCGACCTGCGCGGCGAGTTCGCGCGTCGGCTCCAGGATC
>SXHP01000235.1 GCA_005773165.1 Sphingomonadales bacterium
ACCAGCACCAGATCGACGAGGTCGAGCAGGTAATCGAGCGCCTTGGCGGGCGTGCCCGGGCACAGCACCACGCCCGCGCGCTTGCCCAGCCCCTTGATGTGCTGGAGCGAGCGATGGATGTGCGGTCCCGCCTCGACATGGACGCTGATCGTGTCCGCCCCCGCATCCGCGAACGCGTCGAGATAAGCGTCGACCGGCGCGATCCTCAGATGGACGTCGAACGGCTTGGCGGTCGCGCCCCGCACCGACTTCATCACCGCGGGGCCGAAGGAGATGTTGGGGACGACATGCCCGTCCATCACAACGACATGGATCCAGTCCGCGCCCGCTTCGTCGATCGCGCGCACCTCGTCGCCGAGCTTGGCGAAATTTGCTGAAAGGATGGAGGGCGCGATGCGGACGGGCTGTTGCATGACGCGCGTCTCTACCAGCCCAGCCCCATGCTACAAGGCGCTGCGCCGGAACTTGGCGACGAAGAATCCGTCGCAACCGCCTTGCTCCGCCAACATCCCCGGCAGCGTCCTGATCCAGCCGCGCTCGGTCGCGCCGATCGGCATCGCGGCGGGCTCGATCGCGAAGCGTGGGTCGCTCGCCAGGAACGCCTCGGCCTGGTCCTCGCCCTCCTCGCGCTCGAGCGAGCAGGTCGCATAGACCAATGCGCCGCCCGGCTTCACCCAATTCGCCGCGCGAGAGAGGATGCGGCGCTGGAGCTCCGCGGCTTCGGCGATGATCGCGGGCCGCGCGCGATAGAGGACGTCGGGGTGCCGCCGGAAGATGCCGGTCGCGCTGCACGGCGCGTCGATCAGCACCGCGTCGGCGGGGGCGGGCGGCTCCCAGTCGAGCACGTCGGCGCGCACCACTTCGGCATCGAGCGCCGTCCGCTTCAGATTGTCGCGAAGTCGCGCCAGACGACTCTGCGATTGGTCGACCGCGGTCACCCGCCATCCCGCGGCGGCGAGCTGGAGCGTCTTGCCCCCCGGCGCGGCGCACAGATCGAGCACCGTTCCCGCGCCCTCGCCCAGCAGCCGCGCGGGCAGCGACGCGGCGACGTCCTGCACCCACCAGCCGCCGTCGGCATAGCCGGCCAGATCGGGCACCGACGCCGCGTCGCGCACCCGGACATGCCCGGGCAGCAGTGATTCTCCCTCCGGCGCGATCACCTCGTCGTCGGCGAGCGACAGGTCGAGCGGCGGCGGCGCGGCGATCGCGCGCGCCGCGCCCTCGACCATCGCCTCGCCCCAGGCCGCGCACCACCGCTCTGCGACAAGCGGGGGCAGGGTCGGAACCTCGGGCAGCGCCGCCTCGCCCCGCATCAGCGTTCCGAACACCCCGTGGACCAGCTTGCGCGGCCCGCCGTCGACCAGCGGCAGCACCGTCGCGATCGCCGCGTGCGGCGGAGTCCCGAGCGACAATACTTGGACCAACGCGATGCGCAGCGCGAACCGCGCCTTGGCGTCGTCGGGCAGCCGCTGCCGGGTCGCGGAATCGATCAGCGCATCGAGATCGGGCAGCCGCCTGAGCGCCTCCGCCGCGATCGCATGCGCCAGCCCGCGGTCGGGCCCGCCGGGGATCGCGCGCGTCGCGCTCGGCAGCGCCGCCTCCAGCGCCTCGCCGCGGCGAAGCACCGCATCGAGCAACCGCAGCGCCGCACGCCGGGCCGCGGTGCCGAGCGGATCGGGGCCGCGCGGGCGCTGGGTGCGGACAGGGGACGTCACTTGGCAAATCTCCTCGGACACCCGACATGCATGGGCGCAATCAGGAGCACACATGCGATGGGCCAGCGCCCCGCCCACGTCAAACCGCCCGCGCACCTCTCGCCGAGCCCGCCGGTCCCAAAACCCGAGCCGGTGCGCGAAACCGCCGACCCGCTCGGCAAGAACCCCACACGCTACGGCGACTGGGAGCTCAAGGGCATCGCGATCGACTTCTAGTCACGCCGCCGCCTCATTCCCTCCGTCACCCCGGACTTGTTCCGGGGTCCAGAGTTCCGCGAGCGATCCCGTTTGCGGCTCTAAAAGGTTCGCTTTCTGCACCCTGGACCCCGGAACAAGGCTTTGCCGAGCCCGTCAAGGCATCCGGGGTGGAGCGCCGACTACGCCTTCACCCCCGCCCCGCGCACCGCCTCCGCCCCGGGATCGAGCGGCCAGCGCGCCCGCGCGGGGGTGTCGAGCGGGTCGGTCAGCCCTGCCGCGAAGCGCTCTGCGCCCGCCCAGGCGATCATCGCCGCATTGTCGGTGCACAACCACGCGGGCGGCGCGATAAAGGTGAGGCCGCGGCTCGCGGCGAGATCCTCCAGCGCGCGCCGCACCGCCCCGTTCGCCGCCACGCCGCCTGCGACGACCAGCGCGGTCACCTCGCCCGCCCGCGCCAGCGCGCGCACGGTGCGATCGAGCAGGCAGTCGACCACCGCCTGCTGGAACGACGCGGCGATGTCCTCGGGCGCGTAAGCTCCCGCCGCCCGCGCCACCGCGCTCTTCAGCCCCGCGAACGAGAAATGCGGCTCGTCCGATCCCCTCAGCGGTCGGGGCAAGGGCACCGCCGCCGGATCGCCGTTCCGCGCCGCCCGCTCCACAGCGGGCCCGCCGGGAAAGCCCAGACCCAGCAGCGTGGCGGTCTTGTCGAACGCTTCCCCCGCCGCATCGTCAATCGTCGTCGCCAGCCGCCGGTAGCGCGCGACCCCCTCGACCAGCAGCAGCTGGCAATGCCCGCCCGACACCAGCAGCAGCAGATAGGGAAAAGCGAGCTCCGGGTTCGACAGCCGCGGGCTCAGCGCGTGGCCCTCCAGGTGATTGACCGCGATCAGCGGCTTGCCCGCCGCGTGCGCCAGCGCCTTTCCGGTCACCAGCCCGACCATCACCCCGCCGATCAGCCCGGGACCCGCGGTCGCCGCGACCGCATCGACACCGGCCAGCGTCACCCCCGCGTCGCGGAGCGCCGCCGCGATCAGCGGCTCCAGCGCCTCGACATGCGCGCGCGCCGCGATCTCGGGCACCACCCCGCCGTAAGGCGCATGCGCCGCTTCCTGCCCCAGAAGCCGGTGCGCAAGGACGCGGCGGTCACCGCTGACGAGCGCCGCCGCCGTCTCGTCGCACGAGGATTCGAGGCCCAGGATCAGCATGCGCCGCCCCTAGCGCGCGCGCGCCGCCTTGTCGAAGCCGGCGAGGTCCGCCAAAGCGCGGCCATGCAATTCAGGCTCGGCACCCGCGGCTCGGCGCTCGCCCTGACCCAGGCGAACATGGTCCGCGACGCGCTCTGCGCCGCGCACGGCTGGCCGCTCGACCGGATCGAACTCGTTCCCATCCGCACCACCGGCGACCGCGTCCAGGATCGCGCGCTCGCCGAAATCGGCGGCAAGGCGCTGTGGACCAAGGAGCTCGACCGCGCGCTGCTCGGCGGCGAGATCGACGGCGCGGTTCATTCGATGAAGGACGTCGAGACGATCCGCCCGCTCGCAATCGCGATCGCCGCGATGCTGCCGCGCGCCGACGTCCGCGACCGCCTGATCGGGGCCGAATCGATCGAGGCGCTCCGCCCGGGCGCGGTCGTCGGCACCAGCAGCCCGCGCCGCCGCGCCCAGCTCTTGCGGCTACGCCCCGACCTCCGGATCGTCCTGTTCCGCGGCAATGTCGGCACCCGCCTCGCCAAGCTCGCCGCGGGCGAGGTCGACGCGACCCTGCTCGCCGCCGCCGGGCTCGACCGGCTCGGCCGCTCGGATGTCGGGATCGCGCTCCCCACCGACCTGATGCTTCCCGCGCCCGCGCAGGGCGCGGTGGGGATCGAGGTCCGCGCCGACGACGCTGCGGCGCGCGCGCTGATCGCGCCGATCGACCATCCGGAGACCACCGCCTGCGTCCTCGCCGAACGCGCGCTGCTCGCGGGGCTCGGCGCAGACTGCCACACGCCCGTCGCCGCCATGGCGTCGCTTGCGGGCGAAACCCTCCGGCTGCGCGCCGAACTGATCGCCGAGGACGGCCATGCGCATGTCGACGGCAGCATCGAAGGCGTCGTCGGCGAAGCGTGCGGGCGTGCGCTCGCCGCCGACCTGCTCGACCGCGCGCCGCCCGACATCCGCCGCCTGTTCGCTCCCCCTTCCCGCCCGTGACGCGCCCGCTCGCGGTGCTCCGCCCCGAGCCCGGGAACACCGCCACCGCCGCGCGCGTCGAGGCGCTGGGGCTGGTCGCGATCCGTCTGCCCCTGTTCGCGATTCGCCCGCTCGCCTGGACCCCGCCCGACCGCGGGCGCTTCGACGCGCTGCTCCTGACCAGCGCCAACGCGGTTCGCCACGCCGGGCCGGGGCTCGCCGCGCTGGACCTGCCCGTCGTCGCGGTTGGCGAGGCGACCGCCCGCGCCGCCCGCGCGGCG
>SXHP01000236.1 GCA_005773165.1 Sphingomonadales bacterium
CAGCCAGATGTTCGGCGAGCTAGTCGGGCTCTGGTCCGCCGACCTGTGGGACCGCGCGGACCGCCCCGACATCGCCTGGGTCGAGCTCGGCCCCGGCCGCGGCACGCTCGCCGTCGACGCGGGCCGCGCGATGGCCAAGGCGGGCCTGACGCCGCCGGTCCATTTCGTCGAGACCAGCCCCGTCCTCCGCGACGCGCAGGCTCAGCGCATGCCCGACGCGGCCTGGCACGACGCGATCGACACGCTTCCCGACGACCGCCCGCTCCTTGTCGTCGCCAACGAGTTCTTCGACGCGCTCCCGATCCGCCAGCTCGTCCGCCGTCAGCAGTGGCACGAACGCCTCGTCGCCTGCCAGGACACGCTCTTTCTCCCGATCGCCGGAACCCCGCTGCCTGATACGATCATCCCCGAACCGCTGCGCGACGCCCCCGCCGGATCGATCCTGGAGACCTCGCCCGCCGCGGTCGCGATCATGCGCGGGCTCGCCGACCGAATCGGCGCCCAAGGCGGCGCGCTGCTCGCGATCGATTACGGCTACGAAGGCCCCGCGATCGGCGACACGCTCCAGGCGGTGCGCGGCCACGCCCCCGCCAACCCGTTCGACTCGCCCGGCGAGCACGATTTGTCCGCGCACGTCGACTTCGCCACCCTCGCCAGCGCGGCGCAGGCGCAGGGCGCGGTCGCATGGGGCCCGGTCGAGCAGGGCGAGTGGCTGGTCAAGCTCGGCATCGACGCCCGCGCCGCCGCCCTCGCCCGCGCCGCGCCCGACCGCGCCGAAGGACTCGTCGCGGACCGGCAGCGGCTGGTCGGCGAGATGGGCGCGCTGTTCAAGGCGCTCGCGGTCACCGCGCCGGGCTGGCCGCAACCGGCGGGGTTCGCATGAGGCAAAGACGGCGCGCTCCAAACAACCTTTCGTCACCCCGGGCTTGACCCGGGGTCCCGCTTCTTCTTCTAGCGGCACAGGAAGAAGCGGGACCCCGGCTCAAGGTCGGGGTGACGAGAAGAAGGCGACGGCCGCATGACCATCACCTACCGCGACGCCCTCCCCTCCGACGGTCCCGCGCTCGACGCCATGGCCCGCCGAATCTGGATCGAGACCTTCGAGCACAGCTGCTCGCCCGAGAACCTCCACCTCTATCTCGCCGAATCCTACGGCCCCGAAGGCAAGCTGCTCCGCGACCTCGCCGATCCAGCGCACCGCTTCCACGTAGCAGCCGCGGGCGAAGACATCGCCGGTTACGCCAAGCTGTCCCCGCTCTGGCTCGACCCCGCGATCGTCGGTGATGGCGCAGCGCAGCTCAGCCAGCTCTACGTCGCGAGCGACTGGCACGGTCGGGGCGTCGCGCAGGCGCTGATGACCTGGGTCCTCGACACCGTTTGGGCGGAAAAGGCCGCGTCGCTCGTCCTCACCGTCTGGGAGGAGAACGCCCGCGCCAAGCGCTTCTACGAGCGCTACGGCTTCGTCCATGTCGGCGATTACGCGTTCCAGACCGGTAATCAGGTCGACCGCGACCTGATCATGCGGCTCCCCCTATGATCGCCGGCGTGAGCGTCGACGCGATCCGCGCGCCCGCGCTCGACGGCGTCGCGCATGCGTTCCTTGGTCGCCGCGGCGGCGTGTCGACCGGCGCGACGGCGGGGCTGAATGTCGGCCTCGGCTCGGAGGACGACCCCGCCGCCGTCGCCGAGAACCGCGCCCGCGCGGTCGCCGCCGTGCTCCCGGGCGCACCGCTCGTCACCTGCTACCAGATCCACTCCGCCGACGTCGTCACCGTGGGGCAAGCGCCCGAGGAGCGCCCCCGCGGCGACGCGCTGGTCACCGACCGCCCCGGCCTCGGGCTCGGCATCCTCACCGCCGATTGCGCCCCCGTCCTCTTGGCGGACACGCAAGCGGGCGTCGTCGGCGCGGCGCACGCCGGGTGGAAAGGCGCGCTTGCGGGCGTCACCGATGCGACGGTCGCGGCGATGGAGGCGCTCGGCGCGGACCGCGCGCGGATCGCCGCCGCGATCGGCCCGTGCATCGCGCGCAGGAGCTACGAGGTCGACGACGCCTTTCTCCGCCGCTTCGCTGAAGCCGATCGGGAGAACGAGCGCTTCTTCTCCGACGCGCGCCCGGGCCATCATCGCTTCGACCTCGAAGCCTATGTCGCCCACCGCCTCGCCGCCGCCGGACTCCGCCGCGTCGACGCGCTCGGCCTCGACACCTATTCGGACGAATCGCGTTTCTACAGCTTCCGCCGGGCGACGCACCGCGGCGAACCGTCCTACGGCCGCCAGATCGCGATCATCGGATTGGAATAGTCGCAAGTGATACGATAGGGCGCGGCCAAGGAGATTTGCGATGCCCAAGCCGACCGAGACCGAAGCCGACCTCACCGGCGGCACGCCGCAGCCCCGCGCCTCGACCCCGAAGACGATCGCCGGGCGCACGCTCAAGCCGTCCACCCTGATGATGGGCCACGGCTACGACCCCGCGCTGTCCGAAGGCTCCTTGAAGCCGCCGATCTTTCTCACCTCCACCTTCGTCTTCCCCAACGCCGCGGCTGGCAAGCGCCACTTCGAGGGCGTCACCGGCAAGCGTCCCGGCGGCGCGGAGGGCCTGGTCTACTCGCGCTTTAACGGTCCCAACCAGGAGATCCTCGAGGACCGGCTCGGCGTCTGGGAAGGCGCGGAGGACGCGCTCGCCTTCTCCAGCGGCATGTCGGCGATCGCGACCTTGTTCCTCGCGATGGTGAAGCCCGGCGACACGATCGTCCACTCGGGCCCGCTCTACGCCGCGACCGAGACGCTGATCGGGCGCGTTCTCGGCAAATTCGGGGTCAAGTGGCTCGACTTCCCGGCAGGCGCGACGCGCGAGGAGATCGACGCGGTGATGACGGAGGCCGCGACCGGGAACGTCGCGCTGATCTATCTCGAATCCCCCGCCAACCCGACCAACGCGCTGGTCGACGTGGAGGCGGTGGCGGCGAGCCGCGACGCGATCTTCACCGGCGAAAAGCCGCCGATCGCGATCGACAACACGTTCCTGGGGCCGCTTTGGCACCGCCCGCTGGAGCATGGCGCGGATATCGTCGTCTACTCGCTGACCAAATACGCCGGGGGCCACTCCGATCTGGTCGCGGGCGGCGTGCTCGGGTCCAAGGTGCACATCAACACCATCCGCTCGATGCGCAACACGATCGGCACGATCACCGATCCCAACACCGCATGGATGCTGCTCCGCTCGCTGGAGACGCTGGAGCTCCGCATGACCCGCGCGGGCGAGAATGCGGTCAAGGTCTGCGAGTACCTGCGCGGCCATCCCAAGGTCGATCGCGTCGGCTATCTCGGCTTCCTTGAAGGGGCGGAGGGCATGGAGCGCCAGGCCGACATCTATCGCCGCCACTGTCTCGGCGCAGGCTCGACCTTCTCCTTGTTCCTGAAGGGCGGCGAGGCGGAATCGTTCCGCTTCCTCGACGCGTTGACCATCGCCAAGCTCGCGGTGTCGCTGGGCGGCACCGAGACGCTGGCGAGCCACCCTGCGTCGATGACCCATCTGTCAGTCCCCGACGCGCGCAAGGCGGCGCTCGGGATCAGCGACAACCTCGTCCGCATCTCGGTGGGGGTCGAGGACGCCGACGACCTGATCGCCGACTTTGAACAGGCGCTGGCGGCGATCTGATGCCCAGCTTCGCCCCGATCCCGCAAGAGCAGTTCGTCGACGACGTCCGCGCGCTCGCCGCCGCCTTGGCGGCGGACCGCGGGTGGAGCCCGACCTATCTGATCGGCATCGGGCGCGGCGGGCTGGTCCCCGCGGTCTTCCTCAGCCATGCGACCGGCCTGCCGACGCTGTCGTGCGATCTGTCGAGCCAGGTCAAGGATTTCGCCGACGACGTGCTGGTGCGCCTGGCGGCGCGCACCCATGCGGGCGAGCGGCTGCTGTTCGTCGACGACATCAACGATTCGGGCCGCACCATCGGCATGCTCCGCGCGACGCTCGCGCAAGCGGGCGCGGTTGCCCACGCGGTCCGCTTCGCCACGCTGATCG
Organism: Sphingomonadales bacterium; assembly: GCA_005773165.1. Classification (GTDB taxonomy): domain Bacteria; phylum Pseudomonadota; class Alphaproteobacteria; order Sphingomonadales; family Sphingomonadaceae; genus Sphingomonas. The sequence continues at coordinate 4,028 of SXHP01000236.1, forward strand.
ACAACGTCAGCTCGGACAGCCGCGTCGACTACGCCGCCCGCACGATCGACCGCGCCGTGAACAAGGACTGGTTCGTCTTCCCTTGGGAAGCCCTCGCCCCCGCCGAGGCGATCGCTGAAGACGCCGCGGAGGTCCCCGAACGGATCGCATAGAAGCCCCTCCCCTTCAGGGGGAGGGTCAGACTCGGCTATTTCTCCGCCACGCTCGGCGCCGCCCCCGGCACCTCCGGGGTCACCGGCACCAGCTCGTACACGTCGAGCGTCGCGCCCTTGCCCGCCCGCGTCAGCACCAGCCGCCAGCGGAACGGCGACACCCGTTCGATCACGCCCGCGACGTCCTGCGCCGGGTCGTCGCCGTAGCGCGGCACGCCCGCGGTCCCCTCCCGGGGCAGGCTGCCGAGGAACACCTGGCGCGTCGCCGTGTCCTCGTGGAGCCAGCCGCCGGGCAGGTTGGAGCCGGTCTGCTTGGTGAACGACACCCCCTTGCCGTCGCCGTCGACGTAGCAGAAATCGGGCGCGAAGGTCTGGAACCCCGTGCGCCCGCCGAAGCGGATCAGGCGGCAGCGATATGGTCCGGGCGGCGGCGCGGGGAGTTCGAGCGCCGCGCCGGGCTCCACCAGCCTCGTCTCGGCGCGCAGCTTGCCCTGCATCCGGCGCGGCACCGACGCGAGCGCGCGGGTCCATGTCGCGGGCAATTGCCCGATCCGCGCCTGATCTTCCGCAGACGCGATCGCGCGCCAGCCGGTCGGCTGCGGGGGGGCGGGCTCGACCAGCACCACCGGCGCGGCCGCCCGGTGCGCGCAGGCGCCGAGCGCAAGCGGAAACAGGGCGAGCGCGAACGCGACGCGGTGCATGGGACACTCCCCAGGAGAAACGTGATGGCGGCACCGGTCGGCCCCGGCGTCTTAACGAGCGGTAAAGAACAAAGGTTAACGAAAGGTAAAGCCTCAGCCGTCGCTGACCCGCTCGATATCCGCGCCGACCGCGGACAGCTTCTCCTCCAGCCGCTCATACCCCCGGTCGAGGTGGTAGACCCGCGCGACCGACGTCTCACCTTCCGCCGCGAGCCCCGCCAGGATCAGGCTCATCGACGCGCGCAGGTCGGTCGCCATCACCGGCGCGCCGACCAGCGTATCCACGCCCCTGACCACCGCGGTCCGCCCGTGGACCTGGATGTCCGCCCCCATCCGCGCCAGTTCGGGGACGTGCATGTAGCGGTTCTCGAAGATCGTCTCCGTCAGCACGCTCGCGCCTTCGGCCTTGCACAGCATCGCCATGAACTGCGCCTGCATGTCGGTCGCGACGCCGGGAAACGGCGCGGTCGACAGCGTCAGCGCCCTAAGCGGCGCGGACGCCTCCACGCGGACGCCTTCGCCATGCGGCGTCACCGTCACGCCGGCGTCGATCAGCGCGTCGAGCGTCGCGCGCATGTCGTCCTCGGCGACGCCGATCAGGTCGAGGCTTCCGCCGGTGATCGCCGCGGCGCAGGCGTAGCTGCCCGCCTCGATCCGGTCGGGCATCACCGAATAGGTCGCGCCGTGCAGCCGGTCGACGCCCTCGATCTCGAGCATGCCCGTGCCGAGTCCCTCGATGCGCGCGCCCATCGCGACGAGCAGGCGGCACAGGTCGACGATCTCGGGCTCGCGCGCCGCATTCTCGATCACCGACGAACCGCGCGCGGTGGCCGCGGCCATGACGACATTCTCCGTCGCGCCGACGGAGACGACGGGAAAGCGGTAGCGTCCGCCGGCAAGCCGTCCGCCCGGCGCGCTCGCCTTAACATAGCCCGCGGCGAGCTCGATCGTCGCGCCGATCGCCTCTAGCGCCTTCAGGTGCAGGTCGATCGGCCGATTGCCGATCGCGCAGCCGCCCGGCAGCGACACCCGCGCCTCGCCCGCCCGCGCCAGAATGGGCCCGAGCACAAGGATCGACGCCCGCATCTTGCGAACGATGTCGTACGGCGCCTCGGTCGAGGTGAGCGCGTGCGCGCGGATCGTCATCACCCGCCCGAACTCCTCTGGCCGGGTGCCCTCGATCGCGGTGGATGCGCCGACCTGGTTGAGCAGGTGCCCGAACCCGTCGACATCGGCCAGCCGCGGCAGATTGCCGAGCGTCACCGCCTCGTCGGTGAGCAACGCGCACGGCATCAGGGTGAGCGCAGCGTTCTTCGCGCCCGAGATCGGCAAACGGCCGGCCAGGCGATTGCCGCCGCGGATGAGGATACGGTCCATGAACGCCGTTTAGTAGCTGCCGACCCGTCCGTCACCCCAGCGAAAGCTGGGGTCTCGCAGTACTTGGCTTGTGCTTCGAAGAGTCGAAACCGCCGCGGCGAAGCATGTCCTGAGCGCCTGCCTTGGCAGGCAGACGAAGGGCCGCGCTGTCGGCCGGGTGCTTCGCCCCGCCAGCCGGGCTTGCGTCTCGCAATCAGCTACGCTGCTGGCGTGCGCGCTACGCCTTCTCCAGCGTGCACTGGAGCGGATGCTGGTTCGCCCGCGCGAAGTCCATAACCTGCCCGACCTTGGTCTCCGCCACCTCGTAGGAGAAGACGCCGCACACCCCGACGCCCTTCTGGTGGACGTGGAGCATCACCCGCGTCGCCTCCTCCATGTTCATCCGGAAGAAGCGCTGGAGGCACAGCACGACGAACTCCATCGGGGTGTAATCGTCGTTGAGCATCAGCACGCGGTACGGCGTCGGCTGCTTGGTCTTGGTGCGGGTGCGGGTGGCGAGGCCCGTGCCCGTGCCTTCATCGCCGTCCGGCGTGCCGCCGCGGCGCTCGGCGGCGTGGATGGGTCGCAGATGCATGGTGACGCGCAAAATAGGGCATGCCTCGCGGGGAGGAAAGGGGGCGCAAACGAAAGGAGCGGCCACCGGTGGGCGACCGCTCCTCTTTTTCATCACCGTCATGCCAGCGAACGCTGGCATCTCTCGGCGATTGAAAGACCCCAGCCTGCGCTGGGGTGACGAACACAGTGGCTTACGCGACCGTCTTCATCTTTTCGGCCGCAACCGCGAAGCGGTTGGAGATCGGCTGCACGACCTCGCCGGCGAGCTTGAGCACCTGCTCGGTCGAACGCGAGGTCTCGGCGACCAGCGCGTCGAACGACTGGCGGACATAGTCGCTCTGGAGCTTCATGAACTCGGTCGGCGACTTGACGGTCGACAGCGTCTTGAACGCGGCGGTCGCCTCCTCGAACGACTTGCGGGTGAACTCGGCGGCGTCCTGGCCGAGCGTCTCAAAGCCCTTGGCGGCGATCTTCGACGATTCGACGAGGGCCTCGACGTTGCCCTTGCCGAAGGCGTTGGCCTCCTCGAACAGCTTGGCGCTCTTGGCGACCGCGCCCTTGGCGCGCTCGTTGGCGTCGGCGAAGAACGCCTGCGCCTTGGCGGTGTTGTCGGTGGTGACGTTTTCGATGGTGGTGGCCATGATGGTTTCCTTTTGCGGTTCCGCCGGAACCGCGGCGGGCGGTGCGGGGACGACGTCGGGCTCGGGCGCTTGCGCCTCGGGCTCCGGGGCGTCGGCCTCGGGTTCGATGATGACGGGCTCGGGCGTCGCCTCCGCCTCGATCGCGGCTTCCGCCTCGACAAGCGTCGACAGCGGCGATTCGGCGACCGGGGACTCGACGGGCGCGGGCTTGCCCTTGCGCTTCCTGGACGCAGGCGTCGCGGCGAGCGCTGCCGGGATCGACTGACCGTCGTCGAGATCGGTGTTGGTGATGACGTCGGCCATGATCCGCTCCTATGCTGCAATGCAACATAGGTAGGTCCGCTCCGGCCGTCAAGATGCGTTTTGTGCAGCGCAGCAAAGTTAGGCGTCACCCCGGCGCAAGCTGGGGTGACGTTGGATGCCGCCCGACCCTAACGCGCGCGGACGTACTCGCCCGGCGCGTCGCCCAGCGTCTCGCGCCCGTCGCCGCCGGGCACGCGCGCGCCCTTCGCGGGCACGCCCCTGGCGTCGATCTTCGCCAGCCAGCGGGTCCAGTCGGGCCACCAGCTCCCCTTGGTCTCGTGCGCGCCCGCGACGAACTCGGCGAGCGTCTTCGCCTCGCCCTCGTTGGTCCAATATTGATATTTGCCCGCCGACGGCGGGTTGACGACGCCCGCGATATGCCCCGACCCGGCGAGCACGAAGCGCACCGGCCCCGACAGCCGATGGGTCAGGTGCCAGACGCTCTCGGCGGGCGCGATATGGTCCTCGCGCCCCGCCTGGACATAGGCCGGGGTCTTGACTTGGCGCAGGTCCAGCGGCGTGCCGTCGACCGACAGCCGACCCGGCTCGACGAGCAGGTTGTCGCGGTACAGGTCGCGCAGGTAGCTCAGGTGCCACTTCGACGGCAGGTTGGTCGTGTCGCCGTTCCAGTGGAGCAGGTCGAACGGCTTGTAGTCGTTGCCCAGCAGGTAGTTGTTGGTGACGTAGTTCCAGATCAGGTCGCGCCCGCGCAGCAGGTTGAACGTCGTCGCCATGTAGCGCCCGTCGAGATACCCGTCGGGCGCGAGCGCCTCTATCATCGCGAGCTGGTCGTCGTCCACGAAATGCTTGAGCTCGCCCGCGCCCGAGAAATCGACCTGCGCGGTGAAGAAGGTCGCGCTCGCCACCTTGTCCGCCTGACCCCTCGCCGCGAGCAGCGCCAGCGTCGCGGCGAGCGTCGTCCCCGCGACGCAATAGCCGATGGCGTGGACCTTCTCGACGCTCAGCGTCTCGCGCACCGTGTCGATCGCCTCGATCTGCGCCTTGACGTAATCGTCCCAGACCACGTCCTTCATGGTCGCGTCGGCGGACTTCCACGACACCATGAACACCGACAGCCCCTGTTCGACCGCCCAGCGGATGAAGCTTTTCTCAGGCGTCAGGTCGAGGATGTAGAAGCGGTTGATCCACGGCGGGAAGATGACCAGCGGGATCGCCGCGACCTGATCGGTCGTCGGGGTGTAGTGGATCAGCTCGAACAGCGGCGTGCGCTTGATCACCTTGCCCGGCGTCGTCGCCAGGTTGCGTCCGACCTCGAAGGCGTCGCCCTGGGTGTGGGTCAGCTGCCCGCGCTCCAGGTCGGACAGGAGGTGCTTCATGCCCGTCACCAGGCTCTCGCCCTTGGTCTCGACCGCACGCTTCATCACTTGGGGGTTGGTCAGCGGGAAGTTCGACGGGCTCATCGCCTCGATGAAGCCGCGCGCCGCGAAGCGCATCCGCTCCTTCTGCGCCTCGCTGACGCCTTCCATCGCGTCCACGCCGCGCAGCAGGTGGTCGGACAGCGTCAGATAGGAGCGCCGCACCCAATCGTACCACGGATTCTCGCGCCATTCGGGCGCGGCGAAGCGCTTGTCGGGCTTGGCCTCGTCCGCGTCGGCGGGGGCGAGCATCCGCTGCCACAGATTGAGCTGATCAAGCCAGAACGCGCCCGCCCGCTCCAGCGTCGCGGGATCGTTCAGGCCGGGGATGACGGGAAAGGCGGGCTCGGGCGGAGCGTCGGTCTTCGGCGCGCTGGGATCGGACTCGGACATCGGCATCCTCATTCTTCTTGCTTGCTCCTAACGCGTCGACGACCGCTACGGAAGCAGCGAGGCCTCACCTCGATTTCGTCACCCCGGACTTGTTCCGGGGTCCAGGGCTCCACAAAGAGCGGCATCGCGGGAGGAGGGCTGGACCCCGGAACAAGGCTCTACCGAGCTCTGTCGAGGTATCCGGGGTGACGGAGGAATGAGGAGGCGACGGGAAACCTCACAAGCGCTTTCGTTGCGCAGACGCAGGCTATAGAGCCAGGCAGGAAAGGTCCGCGCCCATGTCCGAAGACTTCTACCGCATCAAACGCCTGCCCCCCTATGTCATCGCCGAAGTCAACGCGATGCGGGCGCAGGCGCGCGGCGGCGGCGAGGACATCATCGACCTGGGCATGGGCAACCCCGATCTGCCGCCCCCCGACCACGTCATCGAAAAGCTGGTCGAGGTGACGCGAAAGCCCGACGCGCACGGTTATTCGCAGTCGAAGGGCATTCCCGGCCTCCGCCGCGCCCAGGCGAATTACTATGCGCGCCGCTTCGGGGTGGAGCTCGATCCCGAGCGCGAGGTGGTGGTGACGATGGGGTCGAAGGAGGGGCTCGCCTCTCTCGCCACCGCGATCACCGCGCCGGGGGACGTCGTGCTCGCGCCCAACCCGTCCTACCCCATCCATACCTTCGGCTTCATCATCGCGGGCGCGACGATCCGCGCGGTGCCGACGACGCCCGACGATTACTACTTCGAAAGCCTCGACCGCGCGATGGCCTTCACCGTGCCGCGTCCGAGCATCCTGGTCGTCAATTACCCCTCCAATCCGACCGCGGAGGCGGTCGATCTCGCCTTCTACGAGCGGCTGGTCGCCTGGGCGAAGGACAACGAGGTTTGGATCATCTCCGACCTCGCCTATTCGGAGCTCTATTATGACGGCAATCCGACCCCCTCGATCCTGCAGGTCAAGGGCGCCAAGGACGTCGCGATCGAGTTCACCTCGCTCTCCAAGACATTCTCCATGGCGGGCTGGCGGATCGGCTTCGCGGTCGGCAACCAGCGGCTGATCGCGGCGATGACGCGGGTGAAGTCGTACCTCGATTACGGCGCGTTTACCCCGATCCAGGCGGCGGCGTGCGCGGCCTTGAACGGCCCGCAGGACATCGTCGAGCGGAACCGCCAGCTCTACCACAAGCGCCGCGACGTGCTGGTCGAGAGCTTCGCGCGCGCCGGCTGGGACATCCCCAGCCCCCGTGCGAGCATGTTCGCCTGGGCCCCGCTGCCGCCCGCGCTGATGCACCTGGGGTCGCTCGAATTCTCCAAGCAGATGCTCGCCCACGCCAAGGTCGCGGTCGCGCCCGGCGTCGGCTACGGCGAAAACGGCGAAGGCGTCGTCCGC
>SXHP01000237.1 GCA_005773165.1 Sphingomonadales bacterium
CGCCCGCAATCTCGTCGCCGCCGCGCGCGCGGTCGTCGCGGAGCACGGCGGCGCGTTCCCGCGGACGGAGGCGGCGCTGCGACGCCTGCCGGGCTTGGGCGCGTACACCGCAGCGGCGGTCGCGGCGATCGCGTTCGGCGAGCGCGCGGTGGTGGTCGACGCCAATGTCGAACGCGTCGTCGCGCGGCTGTTCGCGATTGGGGAGCGGCTGCCCGGCGCGCGCGCCGCGATCCGCTCTGCGGCGGACACGATCACGCCGGACACGCGCGCGGGCGACTTCGCGCAAGCGATGATGGACCTCGGCAGCGCGATCTGCACCGTCCGCGCGCCCAAATGCCTGCTCTGTCCCTTGCGAGAGCATTGCGCCGCCTTCGCGACCGGCGCGCCCGAGACATATCCGGTCAAGGCGGCGAAGAAGGCCAAGCCCCAGCGTCACGGCACGATCTTCTGGCTCGAGCAGCGCGGCGCGGTGCTGCTCGTCCGCAGACCCGCAAAGGGCCTGCTCGGCGGCATGCGCGCGCTGCCCACGGGCGCTTGGGACCACGCTCCGCCTGGGCTGGAGGGCGCGCCCGCGCAGGCCGACTGGCGCACCCTCGACGATTCCGTGCGCCACGGCTTCACCCACTTCGATCTCGAGCTCGCGCTTGCGGTCGCCGAGACGGAGGGGCATCACGCGAGCGACGGCGAATGGTGGCCGGTCGACGCGCTCGCCTCCGCGGGTCTGCCGACCGTGTTCGCCAACGCGGCCAAGGCTATCATGAAGGAGCGGGAATGAAGGCGTATGTTCTGGGCGCGATCGCGCTGGCCGCCGCGGGCGCAGGCGCAAGCGCCTTTGGGGCAGGGCAGGCCGCCCCGCAAACCGCCCCGCAAACCGCCGAAGCCCCGGCCGCGCCGCGCAACCCGCTGCTCACCGAAACCCAGACCTTGTTCGACGGCTATGTCGCGAGCGGCAAGATGCCCGGCATCGTCGGCGCGTTCGGCGTCGGCGACGCGCCCACGCAATATGTCATGGCGGGCAGGCAGGGGCTGGAGCCCGACGCCGCGCCGGTGAACGAACATACGCTGTGGCGGATTTATTCGATGACCAAGCCGATCACCGGCATGGTTGCGATGATGCTGGTCGAAGACGGCAAGCTCCGGCTCGACCAGCCGATCGCCGAGATCCTCCCCGCGTTCCGTTCGATGAAGGTCCTGACCGATCCGGACAACAGCCTGGCCAGCCGCCCCGCCGCGCGCCCGATCACCGTGCGCCATCTGCTCACCCACACCGCGGGTCTGGGCTATTCGATCTCGGCCAAGGGGCCGCTGCTCAAGGAGTTCGAGCGGCTCGGGCTCGTGCCATTCGCCGCCAACCGGCAGGTGGAGACCGAGGTCCGCAAAACGCGGCCCACCTCGCTCCAGCAATTCGCGGACCGCGCCGCGACGGTCCCGCTCGTCGCCGATCCGGGGACGACCTGGCGCTATTCGATGAGCCTCGACGTCATGGGCGCGGTGATCGAACGGGCGTCGGGGATGACGTTCGAGCGCTTCGTCCAGACGCGCCTGTTCGATCCGCTCGGGATGAACCGCACCTATTGGCGGGTTCCGAGCGACCGCGCGGCCTCCCTCGTGACCAACTACACTTTCGTCGGCGACCGGATGGTCCCTCTCGATCCCGCGGCGACCTCGACCTTCCTCGATGCGCCGAGCTTCGCTTACGGCGGCGCGGGGCTGGTCGCATCGGCGCGCGATTACGACCGCTTCCTCCACATGCTCCAGAACGGGGGCGAGCTGGACGGCGTGCGGGTGATGAAGGCGGATACGGTGCGGCTCGCGATGTCCAACCTGCTTCCCGACGGGATCACCTTCGCCGGGATCGGCGGCGGCACCGGCGGCACGCAGGCCGCGGTCCCGATGGGCTATGGCGCGGGCGGATCGGTGTACCTCGCCGACCGGCCGGGTGGCCCGGGCAAGGGGACCTACGGCTGGGGCGGCGCGGCGGGAACGATCGCCTGGGTCGATCCAGGCCGCCGCGCACGCGGCACGATCATGGTCAACTACTTCCCGGCAGAGCGCTGGCCGACCCGGACCGATATTCCCGCCGCGCTCGCCCGCGACGCGATGCGGCTCCACGCGCGTTGATCGCGGCGATCGGCTTCACCGGCGGCACGCTCGACCGCGCTGACCGGCTCCGCCACGATGAGGGTGCGCTCGCCGCGGCGAAGGCGGACTGGCGCGCGCGGCTGCTCAAGCTCGAAGGTTATGTTCCGGAAGTGACCGACGACGGGCGGCTCGCGTGGACCACCCTCGCCGACGCGCCCGACGGGGCCGAGCTGGTCCTGCTCGGTCTCGACGGCGCGCGCCCGTGCTTCGCCGTGATCACCGGGCGGCCCGCCCCGCCGGCGCGCTCGCCCGCCTTGTTCGCGATGCTCGACACGCTCGCGGCGGGGGAGGCGGCGACCTATGCCGCGGCGCGATCGGTCGTCGACTGGCACGCGCGGCACGGCTTCTGCGCCAAGTGCGGGCACGCCACCGCCGTCTTTCGCGCAGGCTGGGCGCGGCGCTGCCCGGACTGCGCAGCCGAGCATGTCCCGCGCACCGACCCGGTCGTCATCATGATCGCCGAACACGACGGCCGCGCCCTGCTCGGTCGCCAGGCGGCATGGCCCCCCGGCCGCTACTCCGCGCTCGCCGGTTTTCTGGAGCCCGGCGAGTCGATCGAGGAAGCGGTCGCGCGCGAGATCGCCGAGGAGGCGGGCGTGCGCGTCCGCGAGGTGCGCTATGTCGCCAGCCAGCCCTGGCCGTTCCCCTCGTCGCTGATGATCGCGTGCGTCGCGCAAGCGGAGGACGATGCGCTCACCCTCGACCGGACCGAGCTCGAGGATGCGATCTGGGTCGAGCGGGACGTCGTCCGCGACGTGCTGTCCGGCGGCGAAGGCCCGTTCCTGCCTCCGCCCCGCTATGCGATCGCGCACACTCTCCTGACGGCGTGGGCGGCCGCCTGATCCTCCCCGTTGAGGATCAACGCCGCTTCCCGTCAATCAGAACCGCCTGCTGCCACGCGCCCGGCGCCTTGTCGGTCCGGTGGACGCAGCCCGCCCAGCAGCAGGGCCGCCGCTTGCCCTCCAGCAGCTCTTCGCCCGTCCGCCGGATGCGCCGCGCCCGCGTCGCCGCCTGCTTCGCGTCCTCGACCCAACAGATGAACTCGTTGCGGCCGATCGGGGTCAGCGCCCGCCACCGATCGAAGATCGCCGGGTCCGATCCGATCGCGCGGCTGAGATCGGCGGGCGTCTCGTGCGCGATGCCGCCGAGAACGCGGTCGGTCACAATTGCACCAGCCCGCGCGACAGGGCGCTCAGCGCGGCGTGGAGCCGGTCGTTGACGTCGAGCTTCGCGAAGATCCGGCGCTGATAAGTGTCGATCGTCGCGGGCGACAGGTCCAGGATCGTGCCGATGTCGGTGCGCGACTTGCCCGCCACCAGCCAGCTCAGCACCTCCGTCTCGCGCATCGACAATTGGCTGCCCTGGTTCACCTCCTCCAGCACCAGGTGCGAGACGCGCAGATGCGCCGCCTGCGCGATTTCGCGGAACTGGCGGGTGAGCGGGCGGTCCGCGTCGGTCATCGGTCGCGCCAGGTCGAACGACGAATAAGCGTCGCGCCCGCCCGGGCCGAACAGCGGCACCCCGACCCCGTGCTCCAGCCCGTGCGCGCGCAGCTGGCGGACGAAGGCCGCGGTCTCCGGGCGCTCGTCGGCCTGCGCCAGCGCGTCGATCCAGGTCATCGGCGCGGTCTGCGCCATGACGATTCCGGGCACCGGATCGGCGGCGCGAAAGCCTGCGTCCAGGTACAGCCGCATCCAGTCGTCGGGAAAGCCGTGCTGATAGATCACCGCGCGCTCGCCGGTCTGCGAATGGAAGGGCGGCGCGAAATGATAGCTCATCCGCGCAATGCCCTTGGCGACCAGCACGTCGCGCGTGCGCGCCAGCACTTCGTCGCAGGACTTTATGTCGTCCAGCGAATCCAGAAAGTCCGCGTCCGCGTCGAATATCTGCCGCAGCTTGGCCCGCGCCATGGCCGAGTCCTTCTCCCGTCGGCGCCGCGCATTATGGCCGCTTCGGTCCGCGCTGTCATGCAGGTTCGTGACATGCCGCTGCGGCGGGCGTGCCTATATCCCTGCAAGTCGCAGCGCCGCGCGGCGTATCTCGCGCGGCTGACGCTTCCGCCTGTTCCTCCCCGGCGGTTGCGTGCGTGCTGCGGCTCCTTCTCCCGGTCCGGCGACGGATCGGGGCGGCGCCGGTTCCCGGCCTTGCCCGCGGCGATTCGCGCTTCGGCGTGGACATGCCATGTTCCCAATCCCGCATCACCCCTGCTGCGGGGACCCGGGCTGGTCGGGGCCGGCGTCGCATCAACCTCCCGGCCGGCGTTCTTCCCCTTCCGTCGGCCGGGAGGGGCTACCCGCGCGCGCGCGCCTGGCGATAGGTGCCCAGCAGCCGCACCCATTTGGCGTGGAAGCCCAGCTCCTCGATCGCGCGGTCGAACCCTTCGTCGCCCGGGCGTCCGTCGACATCGGCGTAGAATTCGGTCGCCGCGAAGCTGCCGTTGCGCTGATAGCTCTCCAGCTTGGTCATGTTGACCCCGTTGGTCGCAACGCCGCCCTTCGCTTTGTTGAGCGCGGCGGGAACGTGGCGGACCTCTAATATCAGCGTGGTCATCCACGGGACTTCGCCCACCGGCGGCCGCCCGCCCCGCGCCAGCGTCACGAAGCGCGTCGTGTTGTGGTCCGCGTCGGCGATGTCGTCGGCAAGCACCTTGAGGCCATAGATCGCCGCCGCCGCGGCGGGCGCCAGCGCGGCGACCGCCGGGTCGCCCAGCTCCGCCACCACCGCCGCCGCGCCCGCGGTGTCGGGATAGGCGACCGGCTCGATCCCGTGCGCGCGCATCCAGTGGCGGCATTGCCCCAGCGCCTGCGGGTGGCTCATCGCTTGGCGCACCTCGGCGCGCGCGCCGACCCCCATCAGCGCGTGGCGGATGGGCAGGAAGTGCTCGCCGGTGATCACCAGCCCCGATTCGGGCAGCAGAAAATGAATGTCGGCGACCCGGCCGTGAAGCGAATTCTCGATCGGGATGATCGCGCAATCGGCGCGCCCGTCCTGCACCGCGTCCATCGCGTCGGCGAAATCGAAGCAGGGCAGGGGCAGCCCGTCGGGGAACGCCTGCACCGCGGCGACATGGCTGTTCGCGCCCGGCGCGCCCTGGAACGCGACGGTGCGATGGGGCTCGGCCGCTGCGGCGCGGGTCATCGCCGCCACGATCGGCTGCGCTGGAATGGCGTAATTCTCCATGGGCGGCACGCGTTACGGGCGCAGCGGGGGGTTGCCAAGCGCGCTTGCGGTGGGCGCGGGGCTTTTCTATGGACGCACGGACTTTAGCGCCGAGGCAGCACACACAAAATGGACAATCGGACCAACACGATCGCGGGCTGGGTGCTGGCGGGCTGCGGGCTGGCGCTGGGGCTGTCGATCGTCGGCGGCATGGTCTTCCACGGCGAACGCCCCGAAAAGATGGGCTATGCGATCGAAGGCGTGGAGGCCGAGGGCGGCGACGGCGGCGAGGCGGCGGCGGTGCCGATCGCGGCGCTGCTCGGCACGGCCGACGCGGCCAAGGGCGCGGAGGTGTTCAAGAAGTGCGCCTCGTGCCACACGATCAACGCGGGCGGCGCGGCGGGGATCGGCCCCAATCTGTACGCGACCATGGGCAAGCCGCTCGGGCACCAGGCGGGCTTCCCTTATTCGGACGCGCTGAAGAGCGTCGGCGGAAACTGGGACTGGGACAAGATGAACGCGTGGCTGACGAGCCCGCGCAAGTTCGCCAACGGCACCAAGATGAGCTTCGCCGGGCTGTCCAACGCGCAGGACCGCGCCAACGTGATCCTGTACCTGAACCAGCAGGGCTCCAACCTGCCGCTCCCCGCCGCGCCCGCGGCCGGGGCCGCGCCGACCGACGGCGGCAACACCGTCGAAGGCGCCAGCGCGGCGCCGGGCGCCGCCAACGCGATCGACGCGGTGGCGCAGGACGTCAAGAGCGAGACCGGCGACATCGCCAACACCGGCACCCCGGCGAGCGGCGCGCCCTCGGTCGATCCCGAAGCCGCGCGCAAGGGCGCCCGGTCGGAGAAGTAGGAGACGAGGGCGGGTGCAACGCTCGCCCCACCCCTACGTCACCCCGGACTTGTTCCGGGGTCCAGCGTGCCGCCAGCGAGAAGCTGGAGCCTCCGTCCGTATCGCTTGCCGAGCGCTGGACCCCGGAACAGGTCCGGGGTGACGGTTGCGCTCGCGGCTGCCGGTAGGACTTACTCCACCCCCTCTTTCGCCGCCCGCTCGCGGTAGAACCGCTGCACCGCGTCCCAGGCCTCGTCCGCGGTCTCGACATAGGTGAAGATGCCGAGATCGCGCTCCGACACCACGCCCTCCTCGACCAGCGCGTCGAAATTCACCACCCGCTCCCAGAATTCGCGCCCGACCAGCAGCACCGGGATCGGCTTGATCTTGCCGGTCTGAATGAGCGTCAGCAGCTCGAACAGCTCGTCGAACGTCCCGAACCCGCCGGGGAACGCCGCCAGCGCGCGCGCGTGAAGCAGGAAGTGCATCTTCCGGAGCGCGAAATAATGGAACTGGAACGACAGCGACGGCGTGACATACGGGTTGGGCGCCTGCTCGTGCGGCAGGACGATGTTCAGCCCGATCGACTCCGCGCCGACGTCCTGCGCGCCGCGGTTCGCCGCCTCCATGATCGACGGCCCGCCCCCTGAGCACACCACGAAGTGCCGCATCCCGTTCTCATCGCGCGGGAAGTTCGACACCTTCTGCGCGAGCTCGCGCGCGACGTCGTAATATCTGCTCTTGGCGATCAGCCGTTCGGCGATCCGGCGGCTCTTGTCGTCGGTCGCGAGCTCCAGCAGCGCCTGCGCCTTGGCGGGCTCGGGGATGCGCGCGGAGCCGTACATCACGAAGGTCGAGGCGATCTTCGCCTCCTCCAGCAGCACGTCGGGTTTCAGCAGCTCGAGCTGGAAACGGACGGGGCGCAGGTCCTCGCGAAGCAGGAAATCCATGTCCTGAAAGGCGAGGCGGTAGGCCGGATCCGCGGTCTGCGGGGTGGCGACCTGGTCCTTGGCGGATTCGGCGTCCTGGCGGGCGCGGGGAAAGACCCGCGACGGTACTCGTGTGTCAGTCATCCGAGGCTGGTAGGGGATTTTCACCCCGCGCGCTACCGGCAGAAATCGGCCCGATCATCTTCCAGATGCAGGTGATCGGCGTGCGCGGCGTTGTAATCCGGCGACAGCACCGTCCCGAACCGCCGGCACGCGGACTTGCGGATCGTCTGAAGGAACTCGCGCGTCGCCGGGTCCGGCGATCGCCAGTCGCGCAGCACCGTGATCCGGCGGCCGTCTCTCAGCACGAACCCGCCGACGTCGGTCGCATTGGCGATCGCATGCCCCGATCGCCGTCCGGACCCCGCGACGTTGCGGCAGGCATAGGTTCCCATTCCCTCGACCCGCACCAGCTCGCTGCCGAGCTGCTGGTACGCCGCGGGCGCGACCGCGTTCCTGACCCACGCCGCGAACGCCCGCGCATTGCCGCAGCGCATCGCGGTGATCCCGGTCACCGGCACGCCGATGTCGGTCAATTGCACCGCGCCGTACACCCCGCAGCCCGCGCCATAGTCGCGGTCGGGCAGCGTCCGGAACGCCACCCCCTCGCGCGCGAGGTCGGCCAGGCATTGCGCGGTGACCCGCGCGCTCGGCTTCTGCGGTTCGGCGCGGGTTGTACGCGGCGCTTCGCCTCGCCCGCATCCGGCGACCGCCAGCGCCACCACCAACGTCACCCCGGCCTTGTGCCGGGGTCCAGCCATCCGCGAATACCTCACGCTCATGGCCTAGCGGGACGCTGGACCCCGGAACAAGGCTCTATCGAGCGTAGTCGAGATATCCGGGGTGACGAAATAGGGGTAAGACCAGGACGAACCGGACTTGCCCTGCGTCGATCTCCCCATTAGGGCCGTCGGCGGGCCACGCCGTCCCAACGCGGCGCGCGCTCTCTGCGAGGAGAGATACATTGACGGACACCGCCACCGCCCCCGACGTTCGGGGTGCGACCCAAGTTCCTGGCAAGCCCGCTACCAAGCCGGCCCGCCCCTTCTTCAGCTCCGGCCCCTGCGCCAAGCCTCCCGGCTGGACCGCCGCGAAGCTCGCGACCGAATCGCTCGGCCGCTCGCACCGCTCGAAGATCGGCAAGCAGCGCCTCGCCTACAGCATCGACCTGATGCGCGAGCTGCTCGGCCTCCCCGACACCCACCGCATCGGCATCGTTCCCGGCTCCGACACCGGCGCGTTCGAAATGGCCATGTGGACGATGCTCGGCGCCAAGCCCGTCACCCCGCTCGCCTGGGAGAGCTGCGGCGAGGGCTGGGTGACCGACGCGGTCAAGCAGTTGAAGCTCGATCACACCGTGATCCGCGCCGACTACGGCCGGTTGCCGGACCTCTCCG
>SXHP01000238.1 GCA_005773165.1 Sphingomonadales bacterium
GGCCTGATCCTCGTCGCGCCCGACACCTCTCCCCGCGGGGAAGGCGTGCCCGACGACGCCGCGTGGGACTTCGGCCAGGGCGCGGGGTTCTACGTCGACGCGACGGAAGCGCCCTGGAGCGCGAACTTCCAGATGCGGCGCTACGTCACCGAGGAGCTGCCCGCCCTCGTCGCCGAGCACTTTCCCGTCGACATGGCGCGCCAGGGGATCACCGGCCATTCGATGGGCGGCCTCGGCGCGCTGACGGTCGCGCTGTCGCACCCCGGCCGCTATCGCAGCGTCTCCGCTTTCGCCCCGATCGTCGCCCCAGTCCAGGTGCCTTGGGGCGAACGGGCGTTCAGCGGCTATCTCGGCGACAACCGCGCCGCCTGGGCGAAGCACGACGCGGTCGCGTTGATCGAAGGCGGCGCGCGCCTCCCCGACCTGCTCGTCGACCAGGGCGACTCCGACCCCTTCCTCGCCGAAGAGCTCCGTCCCGATCTGCTGCGGGACGCGTGCGCCGCGGCGGGCATCCCGCTCACCTTCCGGATGCAACCGGGCTACGACCACGGCTACCTGTTCGTCTCCACCTTCATGGACGATCACCTGCGCTGGCACGCGGCGCGGCTGTGACGGAGCGCCACGACGTCCTGATCGTCGGTGCAGGACACGGCGGCGCGCAAGCCGCGATCGCGCTGCGCCAGCAGAAGTACGAGGGCAGCATCGCCATCATCGGCGAAGAGCCCGAGCTCCCCTACGAACGCCCGCCGCTCTCCAAGGATTACCTCGCGGGCGAGAAGACTTTCGAGCGCATCCTCATCCGCCCGCCCAGCTTCTGGCCCGACCGCAACATCGCGACGCTCACCGGCCGCCGCGTCGATACGGTCGACGCCGCAGCGCACACCGTCACCTGCGCCGACGGCGGCAGCGTCGGCTACGGCACGCTGATCTGGGCCGCGGGCGGCCATCCCCGCCGCCTCTCCTGCCCCGGCCACGACCTCGCCGGAGTCCACGCGGTCCGCACCCGCGCCGACGTCGATCAGCTCCTGACCGAGCTTCCCGGAGCGGCCAGAATCGTCGTGATCGGCGGCGGCTCTATCGGGCTGGAGGCCGCCGCCGCGCTCACCAAGCGCGGCAAGCACGTCACCGTCGTCGAGGCGCTCGACCGCGTCCTCGCGCGCGTCGCAGGCGCAGCGCTGTCACGCTTCTATGAAGGCGAACACCGCGCCCATGGCGTCGACGTCCGCCTCTCAGCCGCGGTGACCTGCATCGAGGGCGAGCATCGCGTCACCGGCGTCCGCCTCGCCGACGGCGAGCTCCTTTCCTGCGAGATCGTCATCGTCGGCATCGGCATCGTCCCCGCGGTCGAGCCGCTCCTCGCCGCGGGCGCTTCGGGGAGCAACGGCGTCGACGTCGACCGCCGCTGCCGCACCACTCTCCCCGACATCTACGCGATCGGCGACTGCGCCGCGCACGAAAACGCCTTCGCGGGCGGCGCGCGCATCCGCGTGGAGTCGGTCGGCAACGCCAACGACCAGGCGATGCTCGTCGCCAAGGCGCTGATGGGGACGCAAGAGGATTTCCATGCGCTGCCGTGGTTCTGGTCCAACCAATACGATCTCAAGCTCCAGACCGTTGGCCTGTCGACCGGCCACGATTCCGCGATCCTCCGCGGCGACATGGCCGCGCGCAGCTTCTCGCTGGTGTACCTGAAGAACGGCCGCGTGATCGCGCTAGACTGCGTCAACGCCACTCGCGACTACGTCCAGGGAAGAGCGCTGGTGACGAGCGGGGCGCGGGTCGATCCGGTAAGGCTGGCTGACGCGAGCGTGCCGTTGAAGGAGATGCTCGGCTAGAACTTTACCGCGTCACCCTCACCCTTCCGCGGCTTCGCCGCTCCCTCCCTCTCCCGCCGGGAGAGGGAAGGGGCCCGCCCCCGAAGGCGGTGGGAAGGGTGAGGGTGACGCGGCTTTCAAGCGGCGGTTTAGCGGCCTAGTCTTACACGATGACTCGCGCTCTCCTCGCCGCCCTCCTCCTCACCACTCCCGCCGCTGCGCAACAGGTCACCACCTACCCGCCCTACCCAGACGCCCCCGGCACCCGCCCCGAAACCGTCGCGGTCACCGTGACCGGCGAACCCGGCGCCCGGCGCTTCGATCTCTCCACCTCCGCCCCCCAGCGCGCAGGAGACCCCCAGCGCCGCTCGGTCACGGAGGGAGCAGGTCCCCACGTCGCCACCGGCAACGCGCAGTTCGACGCGCTGTTCGCGCTCGCGGTCGACGACGCGCGCCGGAACAGCGTCAGCGAGATCACCGACGGCCAGTACAACAACGGCAAGCCGATCCCCTGCCGCTGCTTCGAGACCGGCGAGAAGTGGCATTACGTCTGGACCCGCGACCTGTCCTACGCGCTCGATCTCGGCCTCGCGGGGCTCGACCCGACCCGCGCGGTCGCCAGCCTCACGTTCAAGACTGGGGCCTTGCGCCCCGGCGTCCCCCGCCCGCCCGAACTCGCCGCCGACACGCTCCAGATCGTCCAGGACACCGGCTCCGGCGGAAGCTGGCCGGTCAGCACCGACCGCACCGCCTGGGCGCTTGGGGCCGAGCGCACCCTCGCCAACCTCCACGGCCCCGAGCGCGCCGCCTTCGCCCGAACCGCGCTCGCCGCCTTGCGCGGCACGCTGGAGGCCGACCGCGCCGCCGCCTTCGATCCTCGCGACGGGCTCTACGGCGGCGAGCACAGCTTTCTCGACTGGCGCGAGCAGACCTATCCCGCATGGATCGTCGACGACCTGTCCGGGATGGCGGAGATGAAGGCGCTGTCGACCAACGTCCTCCAGTATCGCGCGCAACGCCTCGCCGCCCGCCTCGCGCGCGACGCGGGCGACACCGCCGCCGCCGCGCGTTACGACGGCTGGGCCGACGCGCTCCGTCCCGCGATCCGCGCCGCCTTCTGGGACGATCGCGCCGGGCTGTTCGCGACCTTCCTCACCCCCGATCCGAGCCCCGCCCGCATCGCCAAATACGACCTTCTCGGCAACGACCTCGCGATTCTCTCCGGCATCGCCGACGCGAAGCAATCGGCCGAAATCCTCTCGAGCTACCCCTTCGCGCTCTACGGCCCGCCAGTCGTCTGGCCGCAGGCGCCCGCGACCTTCGTCTATCACAACCGGGCGCAATGGCCGTTCGTCACCGCCTACACGCTGCGGGCCGCCGCCGAGACGGGTCACGTCGCCGCCGCCGACCGCGCGCTCGACGCGCTGATGCGGGGGAGCGCGCTCCACCTCTCCAACATGGAGAACCTCGAATGGCTGACCGGCCTGTCGCGCTACGACGACGGGCCGGAGATCAACTCCGCGCGCCAGCTCTGGTCGGTCGGCGGTTATCTCGGCGCGGTGACGGGCACGATCTTCGGCTGGCGTCCCGAGCCTGACGGCGTCCGCATCGCCCCCTTCCTGACCAGCCGCAGCCGCGCCCTGATGGGCGACCGCGCCCGCCTGTCGGGGCTGCGCTTCGCGGGCAAGACCGTCGACATCGCGCTCGCCCTGCCCGCGCGCGCGGGCGACGGCGCCTATCATCCGGTCAAGGCGATCCGCCTCAACGGCGCTCCCGCCCCCGCCCGGATCACCGCCGAAGCCTTGCGCGACGGCGGTAACCTGATCGAGATCACCTTCGGCCCCGCCCGCCGCTCGAACACCCGCGTCGCCGAAGCCCCCCGCGTGCCCGCGCTCAGCCGCGACGACCCGCGCGCCTTCATGCCCGCCACGCCCGCGATCACCGTTGACCGCGCAACCGTCCGCATCGCGCCCGCCGCGCCCGGGCTGCGCTACACGATGCTGCGCGACGGCGTGACGATGACCAAGAACGCCAGGCCGACGTGGACAGACCACCGCCGCGATCCCGCGCTCACCGCCTGCTATTCTGTGATCGCCGCCGACGTCGCGACCGGGCTCCAGTCGCAGCCCTCCGCCCGCGCCTGCGACCGCGGCTCGGCCGCGCAGACGGTAGCGATCGACGATCCGCGCCTTACCAGCGACG
Source organism: Sphingomonadales bacterium (assembly GCA_005773165.1). Lineage (GTDB taxonomy): Bacteria > Pseudomonadota > Alphaproteobacteria > Sphingomonadales > Sphingomonadaceae > Sphingomonas. Next base: position 4,017 of record SXHP01000238.1, read on the forward strand.
CCCCCGTGCTCGCTCCCGGCGGCGGCGTCGCCGAACCCACCCGCGCGCTCGGCATCGGCAAGACGCTGACCGTCCGCAACGTGACGATCCCGCGGGCGGGTACCTATGCGGTCGCGCTCCGCTACGACAATCACGTCTTTCAGCTCAACACCGGCGTCACCAACGCGGTGAAGCGGCTGACCGTCACCCCCGCGAGCGGCGCGGCGCAGGGGGCGATCGTCCAGATGCCCCATATCCGCCCGATCGGCGGCAGCCACCCGCTACGCCAATCGACCCGCGCCTATTTCCGCCTGAACCCGGGCACGTACACGCTGACGCTCACCGACTTCATCAACATGAGCGCGCTCACCACCAACGCCAGCTACAGCAATCCCGGCGGCGAGAAGGGACCGGTGAACGAAGCGCGGGTCGCGGCGGTGCTGGTTGATCTGGTAGCGGACTGAGCCCAACCCCCATTCTCCGTCACCCCGGACTTGTTCCGGGGTCTAGGGTTCCGCACACGCTGACCTTCGAGCCTCGAACCGCCTCGCCCGCCCCGCGCTGGACCCCGGCACAAGGCCGGGGTGACGAACTGCAAGTCAGTCCTGAGACGCCACCTTATCCTGCGTCCGCAGCTCGAAATCGCTCGCGTCATGCCGCTCGTGCAGCTGCTCCGCCGGATCGCCGGTCAGCCGGTTCAC
>SXHP01000239.1 GCA_005773165.1 Sphingomonadales bacterium
CTCGGCGACGTCCAGATTGCCGAGCCCAAGGCGACGCTAGCCTTCACCGGCCGACGGGTCATCGAAAGCACGATCCGCGAAAAGCTGCCCGAGGACTTCCAGACCTCCGAATACTACCTAGACCACGGCCTGATCGACATGGTCGTCCATCGCCATGATCTGCGCGCGCGGCTCGCGACGGTGATCGGCTATCTGACCGGGCGCAAGCAGGCCGCGTAAGTGGCCGATCACGCGACGTCGGCGGACCCCGCGGTTCAGGCGCAGCTCGACCGACTCTGGGCCCTTTCGCCCGGCGCAGACGTGCTCGGGCTAAAGCGGATCACCCGGCTGCTCGCGCGCCTCGGCAATCCGGAGCGCCGCCTGCCCCCCGTCTTCCACGTCGCGGGCACCAACGGCAAGGGTTCGACCTGCGCCTTTCTCCGCGCCGCGCTCGAGGCGGCGGGATATGCGGTCCACGTCTATTCCAGCCCGCACCTCGTTCGCTTCAACGAACGCATCCGTGTCGCCGGACGGCTGATCGACGACGCCGCGCTCGCCCCGCTGCTCGCCGAGGTGCTCGACGCAAGCCATGGCATCGGCGCCAGCTTCTTCGAGGTCACCACCGCGGCCGCCTTCCTCCACTTCGCTCGGGTCCCCGCCGACGCCTGCGTCATCGAGGTCGGGCTCGGCGGGCGCCTCGACGCGACCAACGTCATCCCCGCGCCCGCGGTGTGCGGCATCGCCGCGCTCGGGATCGATCACCAGGCGTTCCTCGGCGACACCCTCAAGCAGATCGCGGCGGAAAAGGCTGGGATCGCCAAGTCCGGCGCGCCGCTGGTCACGATGACCTATCCGGAGGAGATCGCCGCGGTGATCGCGGACGTCGCCGCGCGCGCGGACGCGCCCCTCTATGCCGCCGGACGACAATGGCGGCATGACGTCGGCGATGGATACGTCCGGGTCACGGACGAGGACGGCGCGCTGACCGTGCCCGCTCCCGCGCTCGCCGGAGCGCACCAGGCGAGCAATCTGGCGCTCGCCGCCGCGATGCTGCGCCGCCAACACGTGCTCGACGTCCCGCTCGCCGCGATCGAGGCGGCGGCGACAGCCGCGCAATGGCCCGCCCGCCTGCAACTGCTGCGCCCCGGACCGCTCGTCGACCGCCTCCCGCCCGAACGAAGATCACGCGGCGTCTGGCTCGACGGCGCGCACAATGAGCAGGCGGCCGCCGCGATCGCCGACCAGTGGACCGGGGGCGCTCCCACCGCGCTCGTCATCGGCATGCTCGCCAACAAGGACGCGGACGCGGTTCTCCGCCGTCTGGTCGCGACCGGCGATTCCTGCGACGTCGTGACGGTCCCGGTGCCGGGTCACGCGCATCATGCGCCCGCGGACCTGGCGGCGGCGGCGCTGCGACACGGCGCCGTCGCAGCGAGGCCAGCCGACACGGTCGCAGCCGCCTTCGACCTCCTTGCGAACGACAGCCGGTGCGAATCGGTGCTGGTCGCGGGGTCGCTTTACCTCGCAGGCCAGGTGCTCGCCGCCAATGAAGAAGCGCCGGCCTAGTTGCTATTGACTTGCAATAACGTACGGACGAGGGTGGCGGCGTCCACCCGGAGTCGCCGCATGACCGCCAGCCAGTCCGCTCTCGAGACCGTCTCCGCGATCCTCTCCCATCCGCTTCCAGACTCGGCTCCGGCGCGGATCGCCTTGTTCGCGATCCGCCGCATGGGCGCGCACGGACTGGCCGATGCTGGCGCGGCGCACGCCTTGTTCTCCAACTTTCGCCAGGACTTCCGCCGCCCGCTCGTGCTGATGCGCGCGTTCATGGCCGATCTGGCGGCAAACGCTTCAGGATCGATCGCGATCGCCCCCTGCTGCTGTCCGCGGATGACCGGGGCGGAGGCCGCGCTGATCGCGGTGCTCGCCCGCGTCGAGGCTCAGCCCCGTTCCGCGATGCACCTCCTCGCCGACCTGCTCGGCATCCGCGCGGTCGACGGCGTCCTCGCCAGCGCCGCCGCGGTCGCCGCCGCCTTCGCCGATTTCGGTCAGCCGATCACGAACTAGGCTCGGCGTCCTCCTTGGCCCCGGGCTGCCGCACGCTCTCCACCACGAACCCGCCCCGCCAAAGCAGCCACAGCAGCAGCATGCCCGGCGTCGCGACCACCATCGTCAGCAGCCAGAAGCCCGGCCAGCCGAGCGCCTCCGCCGCAATCCCCGACGGCGTAGCCAACCACGTCCGCCCGACCACCGCGACCGACGACAGCAACGCGAACTGCGTCGCGGTGTACGCCAGGTTCGCAAGCCCCGACAGGTACACCGCGAACACCGTCAACCCGATCCCGCTCGTCACCTGCTCGGTCGCCACCGCGATGGCGAGCCACAGCGGCGAATGTCCCTGGATCGCAAGCACGACGAACATGAAGTTGCTGAACAGCATCAACAGCCCCGACACGAACAGCGCGCGGCCCATCCCCAGCCACGCCAGGAACGGCGCGGCCATCGCGATCCCCACGATCAGCCCCCAGAAGCCGATCACCTTGTTGATCGCGACGAATTCGGTGTCGCTGAACCCTAATTCGACGATCATCGGGTTGAGCATACCCTGCCCCATCGCGTCGCCGATCTTGTAGAGCATCACGAACAGCAGGATCAGCACCGCCCCGCGCCGCGCGAAGAACTCGCGGAACGGCCCGATGATCGTGTCCTGCAGCCACGCGCCGTGATCGGTCCGCGCGACCGCGGCGTCGTGCATCCCCCTGCCCGCCCAAAGCGCCGCGATCACGCCCGGCACAATGCAGAAGGCGGTCAGCCCGTACGCAGTCGCCCAGCCGAGCCCCAGCCCCTCGTCGGAGGCCATCGCGATCGTCCCCACCCCCGCCGCGAACGCGCCCAGCCGGTATCCGAACTGATTGTTGGCGGTGCCGTGCGGCAGCTCGTCGTCGGGCAGGATTTCGATCCGGTAGGCGTCGATGACGATGTCCTGCGTCGCCCCCAGGAAAGCGACCACGATCGCCCAGAAGGCGAACACGCCGATGTGGTTCGCGGGATCGCTCGCGCCCAGCATCCACACGCTCGCGAACAGCAGCGCCTGGACGAAGAACAGCCACGCCCGCCGCTGCCCGAACAGCGCCGTCAGCCCGGGCAGCCGCAGCCGGTCGATCACCGGCGCCCACAGAAACTTCAGCGTGTACGGCGTCGTCAGCCCGATCGCGAAGCCGATCGTCTTCTTGTCGATTCCCACCCGCGCCAGCCAGAAGGTCATCGTGCCCAGCAGCAACGCGAGCGGAAACCCGCTGGAGATGCCGAGCAGGAACGCGGCGAGCGGGCGCGGTCGGAGGTAGGGCCGCATGGTTTGGCTGAAGGGGGTCCGGGTGGATGCGCTCATGCCGGCGTTCGTGCCCGATCCAGCGCGATGTGTGAAGCTTCCGCCGCGCCACACCCACTCGTCACCCCGGGCTTGACCCGGGGTCCCGCTTGTTCTTGACCCGCAGAAGAGCGGGACCCCGGCTCACGGCGGGGTGAAGGCTACGCTAAGCTACCCCGCGGCCGCGAACAGCCGGAACCCCGACGGCAGACGCCGCGCCGTCTTGCCGTCCATCGCGCCCTCGATCGCGGCGATCGCGGCGACAAGGTCGCGTTGTCCATAGGGCTTGGACAAACACCCCTGCGCCAGCGCCATCGCTTCGGACGGGCAATTGCCGGTGACGAACAGCACCGCCACCCCGACGCTCTGCGCCGCTCGTGCGACATCCAGCCCCGATCCGTCCGCCAGCGCCACGTCTAGCAGCACCAGGTCGATCAGCTCGCCGCCGTCGATCACCGCGATCGCGTCCGCCACCCGATCGACCGTCGCGACGATCGTATATCCTGCGTCGGTCAGCACATGCTCGGTGTCGAACGCGACCAGCGGCTCGTCCTCGACGACGAGCAGGCGCTCGATCTTCCGCTTCTTCCTCCCGAACAGCATGAACTTCCCCAAAGGTCTGAAGCCGATAACGCATGTGGAACGATCGCGTCGCATGCGAAGGGGCGCGACGAAAATTTTCGCGTCTCGGGGCAAACGCATGTATCGCGCAGCCCATGACCGACCGTCCCGACCACCGCATCGCCAAGCTGCTCGCCCGCGCCGGGGTAGCGTCGCGGCGTGAGATCGAGCGGATGATCGCGGAAGGGCGCGTCGCGCTCGACGGGGCCGTGCTCGACACCCCGGCGACGTTGCTCAAGTCGCTGCGAGGCGTGACCGTCGACGGCAACCCCGTCGAAGCCGCCGCGCCTGCGCGCCTGTTCGTCTACCACAAGCCGCCCGGTCTCCTCGTCACCGAACGCGATCCGGCCGGGCGCCCGACGATCTACGACCGCCTGCCGCACGACCTCCCCCGCGTCGTGCCGGTCGGGCGGCTCGATCTCGCCACAGAAGGCCTGCTGCTGCTCACCACCGACGGCGCGCTCAAGCGGACGCTGGAGCTGCCCGCGACCGGCGTCGAGCGCGCCTATCGCGCCCGCGCCTATGGCGAAATCACCCAAGCGATGCTGGAGGAGCTGATCGAGGGCATCGAGATCGAGGGCGTCCGCTACGGCCCGATCGACGCCAATCTGGAGCGGCGGACGGGCGCAAACGTCTGGATCGAGCTGATTCTGACCGAGGGCAAGAATCGCGAGGTCCGCCGCGTCCTCGAACATCTGGGCTTACAGGTCTCGCGCCTGATCCGCACCCGCTACGGCCCCTTCATCCTCGGCGATCTGCCCGCGGGCGGCGTCGGCGAGGTGCGTCAGCACGATCTGGTCGCCTTCACCAAGTCCTTGAAGGACGGCCGTCCGACCGACGCGCGGGTCGAAGCGGTCGCACCGCGGACGGCGACCCGCAGCGCGCGCGCGGCCGAGCCTGCTCCCGCGCCGCGAACACCGCCTGCGAAGGAACGCAGACCCCGCCCCACACCCGTCACCCCGGACGTGTTCCGGGGTCCAGCGGGCGGCAAACGAGAAGGTCCGGGGGGCGCTGCGCCCTCAACCCCCGGCCAAGCCCGGCCCGAGCGTGGTCGAGCGGTCGGGGGCGACGAAGGGAATCGAAGCACGTCGCGCGCTCCTCGCCCCGACGCAGGCGCGCCGAGACCGCCGCGCCCCGGCTTCCGCGCGCCCCGCAGCGACGCCGCCCAGCCGAACGCCCGCTCCGCCCGCGCCGCCGCCTTCGCCGAACGCACATCCCGAGAACGCGCCGACGAC
>SXHP01000240.1 GCA_005773165.1 Sphingomonadales bacterium
CGATCAGCAGCGTGACGACCGTGTCGCGGAACTCGGTATCACGCTCGACCTTGTACGACAGCGAGCTGCCCGGGCTCACGACCACCCGCGCCAGCCGCGCGGCGTCGAGCATCCCCTCCTCCTGGTCGAAATCCCACGACCGGTGCTGCTGCGCCAGCCGCCGCCGCTGCCGCCGGGTGGCGAGCGTCGCGACCGCCGACTGGAGGTGGACGAGCTGCTGGTCCAGATAGCCGCGCAGCCGCACCAGCTCGTCCGCGTCGCACAGCTCGGTGGCGGACACGACCTCGTCGAACTGCGTCGTCCAGGGCTTGTAGTCGAACTGCGCGGAGGGGTCGGAAAGCGGGCGGTTGGGACGTACCGGCTGCATGCCTTCGTCGCCGTCGTCGCCGGGCTCGCCGTCTCCGTCCTCGATCTGGTCGTCGCCCATCTCGCGCGAGTCGCCCTCGTCGCTGTCCGCGTCGGATTGTTCGCCGCGCGCCTCGACCTGCCCTTCGCCCTGGCCGCCGTCCTCCTCGTTCTGCTCGCCCTCGTCTTGGTTCTTCTCGTCGGTTCCCTCGTCCTCCGATCCGCCTTCGTCCGCCTCGTCGGGGACCTGATCGCCCTCGACCAGCTCCAGATCCTCGAGCAGCTTCATCGCGACCTGCGCGAACGCGCGCTGATCGTCCAGGACGAGCGCCAGAGAGCTGAGGTCGGCGCGCTCCGCCACCCATTCGCGCACCAGCGCGAGGCCCGGTGCGGCGATCGCGGGCGCGTCCTGTCCGGTCAGCGTCTCGCGGACGAGCAGCCCCAGCGCGGTCGACAGCGGCACCTCGGCGCGGGAGCGCGCGCGCGTGATCGGGTCCGCGCGCAGCCGCATGTCGAGCGCGGTCGCCAGATTGTCGGCCACGCCCGCATAGCCGCGGCTGCCCAGCGCCTCGACCCGCGCGCCCTCCACCGCGTCGAACACCGCCCGCGCCACCGCTTCGGCCGGCGCGGCGCGCGTGTGCAGGCCTGCGTCATGGTGCTTCAGCCGCAGCGCGAAGCCGTCGGCGAAGCCGCGCGCCTCCGCCACCTGGTCGGCGGGCAATTGCCGCCCGGGCATCGGCACCTTGATGTGCTTGCCCGATTGCGCGGGCGCGTCCGCGGTGAAGGCGAGCTCCACCTCCGCCTCGTCCGCGATCGCGCGCGCGGCGCCGCCAAGGACGGCCTTGAACCGGTCGAGGGGAGTTTCGGTCGCCATGCAGCGCTTGTTGGGACGTTCGGCCGGGATTGCAACCCGCCGATCGCGTGTCGGCTTATCGTTAACGCCCTGTTGGTGCCTGGCGGCTACTGATCTGCTTTATGTCGACGGGTCTTCTTTCTTCATCGGCGCCGCCGGCACGCACGCTGCGCGCTGCGATCGGGGCCTTGCTGCGCGACTGCCGCATCGTGCTCGGGCTGGGCACCGGCACGGATGCGCTGCCGATCGACCTGGTCGCAGGGCAGGCCAAGGCCGCGCGCGAGACCTATCCGCTGACCTTCGCGGTGACGATCGTGGCGTGCGGCAGCCTTGTCTGGGCCTTGAGCGATTCGTCCCGGTTCGAAGCGCTGCTCTGGGGCTGCGCGCAGCTGGTGATCGCCTCGCTCGTCAGCTTGTGGCTGTGGCATCGCGATCGGGCGGCCGGTTGGGCGATCACCAACGCGCGTTCGCGGGTGATCGGGCTGACCGCGCTCTACGGCGCGATGGGCCTGTCGTGGAACGTGATGCTGGCGCTGGCGCTGTACGCGGCCAACGCCGAGCAAGTCACCTTCGTTCTTTGCGTCGCGATCGGGGTCATCTGCGTCGGCGCGCTGTCGATGGCGACGATCCCGCTCGCCAGCTTCGCCTTTCTGGCCATGTCGTCGCTGATGATCGCGCTCGACGTCCAGATCATCGAAGGGCTGCCCTGGCAGACCTATATCCTCCTCGCGGTGTTCGCGGTCCTGCTCGGCCGGACGATCTTCGCGCAGGCCGCGCTGTTCATCCGGCAGTACCGGACCGCGGCCGATCTCGCCGGCTTGGCGATCGAGCAGGAGCAGATCGCAAGCGAGACGCGACGCGCGCGCGAGCGGGCGCAATTCGCCGACGATCAGGTCCGCATCGAGGAGCGCGCCCGCGCCCTGGAGGCGCAGCGCGCCGAGATGATGCGCCTCGCCGACCGCTTCGACCGGTCGGTGGTGGAGGCGGTGACCGCGCTCGGCGCCGCGGCGGGCACGAACAGCCGGTCGGCCGAAACGATCGCCGCGATCAGCCAGGTGTCGGCCCGCCAGGTCGACGGCGTCGCCGCGCATGTCGAGTCCGCGAGCGCGGCCTCCAGCCTGCTGCTCACCACCGCGAGCGAGCTCGCAACCTCGGTCACCGCGGTGGGCAAGCGGATCGAGCGCCAGGCCACCATCGCGCGCACCGCGGAGGCGGTGTCCAGCCGCAGCGATCGCGCGATCGACGCGCTGGTCGGCCATGCGGACGAGATCGGCCAGATCGTCGGCGTCATCGCCGACGTCACCCGGCAGAGGAGCCGCCGGCGGAGGTGGTGTAACAGCAGGGACGGCGGCGCGATCGGGTGCCACCACTTCAGGCCCGGGGTCGGTCCGCAAGGGCTCATCCGCACCTTGCGACAACCATGTATACAAACCGATGACGAGCGTAAAAA
>SXHP01000241.1 GCA_005773165.1 Sphingomonadales bacterium
AGATACCGCCTTCCCTTTGCAAGAAGTCGCTGTCCGCGGGCGCAGTCTTCGCCCGCGCCGCCGCGGTCGGAGCCGCGGTCGGCTCCGCGCCGGGGCGGCGGCGGGCGCGGCGCGGCTCGCTTTCGGGCTTGAACGCTTCCCAGATCACCGCGGGCTTGGGATCGGCACCGGTGGGCCAAGCGCCATAGACCGGCCGCCCGCTCATCCGGTCGATCCGGACCATGCGGATGCCCGGCGGCGCGCGGAACGGAAGCTTCTCCAGCCCCTCATACGCCTTAACCGCGAACTGCTTGAAGATCGGCGCGGCGAGCGTGCCGCCTTGCGCATAGCCGCCCATGTTCTGCGGGGTGTCGTAGCCGATGTACAATCCGCCGATGAACTGCGGCGTGCCGCCGATGAACCACACGTCGCGCGGGCCCGAGGTCGTTCCGGTCTTGCCGAACATCGGCCGGTCCAGGTCGCGCAGCACGGTGGCGGTGCCGCGCTGAATCACGCCCTCCGTGATGTGGACCATCTGATAGGCGGTGAGCGGATCGATCGCCTGACGCTGGCGACGCCCCGGTCGGGGCATCGTCTTGCCGTTCCAGTCGGGCGTGTTGCAGGCCTCGCACGCGCGCCATTGTTCGGGCCAGATCACCTTGCCGTGACGGTCCTGGACGAAGTCGACCACGGTGGGGTCGTTGCCGCGGCCGTGGTTGGCGAGCATCGCATAGGCGTTGACCATCTTGGCCACCGTCGTCTCTCCCGCGCCGAGCGCGAACGACAGATAGGCCGGATAGCTGCCCACCCCCATCCGCCGCATCACGTCGACGACCCGCGGCATCCCCGTCTGGGTCGCGGCGCGCACCGTCATCAGGTTGCGCGACTGCTCGATTCCCCAGCGCATCGTCTTGGCCCCGGCGGAGCGCATGTTGTCGAAATTGCGGAAGCATTTGTTGCCGAGCCGCGCGCCCTGATAAACGCAGAACGCGCCGTCGACGATGATCGACGCCGGGGTCATCCCGTTCTCCAGCGCGGCGGCATAGACGATCGGCTTGATCGTCGAGCCGGGCTGGCGCTGCGCCTGCGTGGCGCGGTTGAACGACTGGAGCCGCGCGTCGAACCCGCCCTGCATCGCCAGGATGCGCCCGGTCGCAGGCTCCTCGACGACGAAGCCGCCGGACACGCGGGGGATCGAGCGCAAGGCGTAATCCGTGCCCGACGGCGCGACCGCGACGATGTCGCCGGGCTTGAGCGCGGTGAAGGCGGCGGTCGCGATCCCGCGCACCGGCGTCAGCGCGCCCCAGCGCGGCAGCGTCGCGGTGCGGCCGTCGGCGAAGCCGATCTCCCAAGCATCGCCGCTCCGCGCGATCACGATCGCGGCGCGCCAATCCTTGTAGTCGAGGCCGATATTGGTGTTGAGCAGCGGCTGGAGCCAACCGTCGCCGATGTCGACGGTGCGGATCGCGCCGGACCAGCCGCGCCCGCCTTCGTAACGGATCAGGCCGTCCCGAAGCGCTTGCGCCGCCAGATCCTGCAAGCGCCGGTCGAGCGAGGTCCGCACCCACAGCCCGCCCTCGTAGACGCTGTACGGCCCGTCGCGCGCGGTCTGGCCGAACCGGCCGATCAGTTGCCGCCGCACCTCCTCGACGAAATAGCCGCCGACGCTCTCGTACTTGGGCGTGCGCCGGAGCACGGTGCCGAGCGGCGCGGCGACGGCGGCGTCGTGCTGCGCCTGGCTGATGAAGCCGTTGCTGAGCATCTCGCCCAGCACCCAGTTGCGCCGTTCGATCGCGCGCTCGGGGAAGCGGACCGGATTGTAGTTGGCGGGGCCCTTGGGAAGGATCGCCAGATAGGCGAATTTCGGCAGATCGAGTTCGTCGAGGTCCTTGTCGAAGTAAGCGTGCGCCGCCGCTTCGACCCCGAAGGCGTTGCGCCCCAAGGCGATCTGGTTGAGGTACAATTCCAGGATCTGCTGCTTGGTCAGCGTGTCCTCGATCTTGTAGGCGAGGATCGCCTCCTTCAGCTTGCGCGTCGGCGAATATTCGTTGCCGATCAGCAGGTTCTTGGCGACCTGCTGGGTGATCGTCGACCCGCCCTTGGCGCGCCGGCCGCTGCCGATCTTGGACACGTAATCGATGACCGCGCCCGCGACGCCGGGATAATCGACCCCGCCGTGCTCGAAGAACGTCTTGTCCTCCGCGGCGAGGAACGCGCGGACCAGCATCGGCGGATATTCGGCGAAGGAGAGCTCCACCCGCCGCTCGCGCGCATAGGATTGCACGGGCAACCCGTCGGCGCCGCGGACGTTGGTGGGAAGCGGCGGCTCATAGGCGCGCAAGGATTCGACCGAGGGCAGCCCGCGGACAAAGGTGAACCAGAAGATCGCGATCGCGAAGACGAGCGCGCCCAGCAGCGCCGCCAGCAGCTTGACCCACCGCCTGGCCCAGGCGCGCGCGAGCCAGCCCGCTGACGGACGGCGGAGGGTGAAGCGGCTGGATCGGGGAGGTGCGGACGCCATGAACTGGCGTGGGCTTTAGCGGGTTTGGACGCGGGGTGCCAGCGGGCACCTTCTCCCCTCCCGCTTGCGGGAGGGGAGCAATCACCGCGCCGCCATCCGCCGCGCGAAATGCACCTCCACCGCGCGCCGCACGCTTTCGGCGATCTTCTCCCGCCCCTCCGGGCTGTCGAGAAACGCCGCGTCGGCGGGGTTGGAGATGTACCCCGTCTCGAACAGGATCGACGGCAGGTCCGGCGCCTTCAGCACCAGCAGCGACGCCATGCGGTGAAAATTCGCCTTGGTCGGGATCAGCGGCCGCGCCTCACGCCCGAGCAGCCGGGCGAAGCTGGCGCTGGCGTTCATCGTCTCGCGCTGGGTGAGGTCGATCAGCAGCGACGACACGTCGGTCGCCTCGCCCAGGTCGACCCCGGCGATCACGTCCGCGCGGTTCTCGCGCGCCGCCAGCCGAGCGGCCTCCTTGTCGGACGCGACTTCGGACAAGGTATAGGCCGTGGCGCCGCTCGCGTCCTCGGCGCCCGTGCTGTCGCAGTGGATCGAGATGAACAAATCCGCCTTCAGCCGCCGCGCGACGCCGAACCGCTCGCGGTGGAGGATGTAGCGGTCGTCGTTGCGGGTCAGCGCGACACGAACCCGGCCCGAGGCGAGAAGCTGGTCGCGGATCGCCTTCGCGATCTTCAAGGTAACGTCCTTCTCGCGCAGGCCAGTCTCGCGGTTGATCGCGCCCGGATCGACCCCGCCGTGCCCGGCGTCGATGACGACCAGCGGACGGGTATCGTCGCCCTCCACCTTGGGGAGCGGCAGCGCGCGCGTCGGCGGCGGCACCGGGATCGACAGCTTGTAGCGCTTGGACGCGCCGCGGTTGAACGGCCAGAACTCGAGCGGGCCCGCCAGGCTCGCCGCGGTGAACGCGCGCGCATCGGCGGGTTTGAGCGCCAGCGTCAGCACCCGACCGCTGCTGTCGAACGCGCCTTGCGCGACGATCGCGGGGTCGGCGAGGTCGAAGACGATCCGCGCGCCGCCGCTCCGCGCGCCCTGGCGCACCCGCGCGACCGGCCCGCCCGGCTCCGCGAGCCCGCCCGGCGTGACGCCGTCGATGTCGACCGCGAGCCGCTGGGGCTTGTCGAGAACGAACGCCGCCGCCTTGGCGACCGCCTCATCGAAGCGGATGACGATGCGCGCGTCGCCGATCTCGACCGCGGCGACGGTGGCCGCCAGCGCAGGCGCGCCGGGGAGCAGGCCGAGCAGCAGGAGGAGCGCCGCGAACATGCCGCGTCCATGCCGCGTCGGGCGTCCGCCGGTCCAGCGAAAAGCCATGCTGTTGAGTTCCCGAAGCCGTTGCCTTGAACACCGGCGGCTTAGCCTCTGGCTTGCCAAAGCATGGTTTGCGAACACGGTTAATAAAATCAGTACGGCCGTTTCGCGCGTCGTTGCGCTGGCCAGTCGGGTGAAATCGACGCGGTTGCGAGGCGAAGCCTTCGCTGCTAGCGTGATCCCGCACCCTTGCGCCGCCCCTTCTCGAGCTGCGACGCGGGCGTGCCGATGGCCGGCCCTTTCCGGGTGCGGCCTGTACCCAGGTTGATGCTCGCATGACGCAATTCCCCCGCCCGCACGACCGACCGGCCCGAGCCGTCGTCGTCGCGGTGACCGGGACGCCCCGGCTATCGCCCCGGCATGCCACGCGAGCAGACGCAATTCTTGCAACCCATTGCGCCGCCGGTTCGGGCCGCGGCGCATCCCATCATCGCGCGCGCCCTCAACGGACTCGGTTCCGGGGGCGGCTGCGCGCGTGGAGACCAATACATGACCATGCGTATGCTGATCGACGCACGCCACCGGGAAGAGACCCGGGTCGCCGTCGTCAAGGGTAACCGGATCGAGGAGTTCGATTTCGAATCCGCCGAGCGCAAGCAGCTCAAGGGCAATATCTACCTCGCCAAGGTGACCCGCGTCGAACCGTCGCTCCAGGCGGCGTTGCCGTCGGTCTTGCTTCCAAGCGACGAATGCCGATTTCAACTCCGCACGCTTCGCAATAGCCATAATCTCCCCGTTCGATATCTTTGAGCGACTGTTCGATTTTTTTTATC